>JAHZJA010000815.1 GCA_022601155.1 Deltaproteobacteria bacterium
CCGTGTTCAGCGGCGACTGGATCGAGCTTCCAGAGGGCTGGGATCGATGTACGGCACCCGGAGCCCCGGTGGCATGCGATTGCTACGAGCCATTCACCGAGCCCGTGTGCCTGTAGTGCGGTGGCGCTGGTGGTGGGCCGCGGCCGTGCGGCGGCGGTCTTGGTCGCCGACGGTCCGCGGCTCCGCGTCATGGAGGCGATCGGCCGGCGCACGGCGGAACCGTCGACGGCCGTGGGCTTCGATTGAGCTTGGACCGTCGCGCTCGCTTGGCTAGCTATCGGTCGGCGGCCGGAGCCCGACCTGCTTGGCGATCGCGCGGTCGACCCAGCGGTCGGGCATCAGCCGCGGAATTCGCCACCCCACCCACGGTTGATCGGGGATGGGATAGCGCGTGCGGGGGCTGGCGGTCGTGAGCGCTTGCACCACGGTGTTGCCCACGCGCGAAGCCTCGAGACCGTTGCGCCCCTGGTGGAGCATCATCTTCTGGAAGCCCGGGAGAATGGTGGCGTAGTCGGTGTCGTCGGCATCCGCCAGGTCTAGGGCCTCGGCCTTGTCCCAGATGGGGGTCTTGATGGCACCGGGCTGGATCACGATGACGTCGATGCCGTAGATGAGCAGCTCTCGACGCAGGGCGTCGGACAGGGCTTCGACCGCGTGCTTGGAGGCAGCGTAGGCGCCGAGGAAGGGCGCGGTGATCCGCCCCGCGACGGAGCTGACGTTGACGACGCGGCCGGGCACACCCTTGCTGCCTCGTCGAGCGCCCAGCGCGGGCAAGAAGGCCTGGGTCACGGCCATCAGCCCGAACACGTTGACCTCGAACTGCTGACGCAGCTCTTCCATCGGGATGTGCATCAGCGGGCCGGCCATGGCGACGCCAGCGTTGTTGACCAATCCGGCAAGCGGTTGGTCGCCCACGACTTCGTGTACCGCCTTGACGGCCTCGGCGATCGCCTCCGGGTCGGTCACGTCGAACGAAAGTGGCACCACCTGGTCGCCGAACTCATCGCTGAGAGAGTCGGCGTCGGCTTGCTTGCGCACGCTGCCAAACACCCCCAAGCCGTGCTCCACCAATGCCTTGGTCGTGGCGCGGCCAATCCCAGTGGAGGCCCCGGTCACCACGGCCCATCGTCGCTGCTCGGTCATTTGCTACCCGTTCCCTGCTCGCTGCCAGACGACGCCTGGCGGGTGGAGGTTACCGGGGTCGCGCGGGGAAAGGGGCTGAACGTCGTTAGTTGGGTGGTACGAAGCGCTCGGTGTGGAGTAGGAGCGTCCGTTCGCCTCGGTCGCCGTCGTCCACCACCACGGGAAACCCATAGCCGACCTCGGGACCGAGCAAGGGTTCGAGAAGCTCGGCCATCGTCAGGCGTTCAGACGCGAGCATCTGATCCACCTGTCGCACGCAATCGCCCAGCGCGAGTCCGGCCTGCATGGCTTCGCCATCCACCTTGAGGCGGTCGACGCGATAACACTCGCCATCGTCCTGTGGCTCGAGGCCAAAGGAGACGCCCACCGGGTCGGGCAGCTCCGGGTCCGCTCCTTCGGTTGCGGGATACAGCTCCACGCGGCCGTGGTCGTAGTCGAGCACGACGACCAGCTCGCGGAGCATCGAGTTGCCCAGCAGTACGTCGACGGGGTGTCCCAGCTGGCTCGCCAGTCGCACGAACCGATTGCTGAAGGGCACGAGATCGACCACGGGCTCGACGAGCTCGAGCTGGCCCGTGGCGAGAGCATCGAGGCGGGACATGGTGCGGAATACACCCTCCGCGTTGGTGACCTCGACGGTGGAGGGGCGCTCGGAGTCGATCGCGTCCTCCATCACCGTGAGCAACGTGGCCCCGGTGTCGACCATGGCGGCGACCGGTCGGCCCTCGAGCTCCACGTCGACGACGAATCGGCTCGGGCCGTAGGGGAAGCAATCATTGTCCCAGCATATCTCTCCCGAGCCTCGCAGCGATGACTCGACCTCGGCGATGGGGATACGATCGTCGAGGAACGCGGGGCGCCCGAACTGCAGGTAGTTGCCGGACATGTGGAAGGTGACCACGCCGCCCACCCGCAACAGGTCGGCGCCGATGATCCCATCGAAGCCGGTGGGGCCCACGATGGCCTCGAACTCCTCGTCGGGGATCGCGAGGACCTCCGCGCGACGGATGCCCCAGTTCGCCAAGACGTCCCAGTCGTCGGCGGTGCGCTCGACGGCTCTGGGAGGGGAGCTGCCGGCGACGCCCAGCACTGCAGCCCTGAACAGGGAGCGTGGCGTCCCGGTGTCGACCACAAAGGCGCGGCCGGAGTCGTCGACGTACGTCGGCAGCTCTAGCCGGGTCTCCAGCGCGATACGGCCCTCGGACAGCAGGGGATTGTCGCGAGGGGGCGAGCACCCCGCGAGCGCCCCGGCGGCCAAGGACACGGCGACGAGAACGTTCGATTGATGAGGTGCTCGCTCCATTGGATCATGACTCCGCTGCTGTGACTACAGGCAGATGTCTTCGATGATGATGATGAAGTTGCTCTCGGCCTCGGACTCGGTCAGTCCGTCGAACCAGTCGGCCGACTCTCTGACGAGCGTGCCCACCACCTGGCCGTCGTTGACGACCTCGATCGCTTGCCCCTCGGGAAAGTGATCGGAGACGTCGAGCGACAGCTCGGCCATCGTGAAGGAGTCACCATCGGCGTTGACGAACGTCACGCCCTCGTCGGCGAACAGGTCACGGGTCTCGGCCGTGAGTCGGACCGTGTCACTCTCCAGATCGTAGTACCCCGCCAGGGCGTCGTTGTCGGTGAGTTCCGACATCAACAGTAGCGGGCCCGAGCGAAAAGAGTCGGACGAAGTGTCCGACTCTTGGTTGCATGCGCCAACCGCAACAACAGCAGAAAGCATGACTAGCGTTCTGATCTTACCCATTTTTTCACACATCCTTGCACTGCCTTCGCCGACCGATCCGAGAGTGGATGGGTCGAACGAATGCGATGGCATTGTGACACTCAGGGCGGTGGGTCGACAAACGGACAACTGGAGTGAAAGCCGAGCAATCCGTGTTCAACTTGCGCAAAACCGACAGGCCTGCTGGCCGAAGCGCCGTTCGTACAAGCGTGCGTTCATCGTCTTGATTGGTTTCGAACGATGTCGCAATTGGGTCTCTGTGCCGCCGTGCGATTGGTCTGGTGGCGATCTCGCAACCGACCACCGGCATCGCGATGACGAGCGGGGCGGAATCGAGACCTCTTGCCGCCATTGAAAGATAGACAATGTCAAAATGGACATCGACACTGTCAAATCATGCGACCATTGGATCGGGTCGACGTCCGGGTGGCCAAAGGAACAGGGCGGGCGGCGAAGCCGCGTTGGTTGGCCGCGAGTCGCTATGGATTCGCATTGCTCAGTGCGATGCGATAGGGCGTGGGCTGCTGGTCGTCGGTCCCGAACAGGACCCTCCAACGGCACCCGGCCATGTCGAGCTCGACCGACTCACCCGCCTCGATCCGCTTGTCTTGGTAGCTCTGTGGGGTCGCGGATGTCGCAGGCTGGCACTGTTCCCGCAAGAGTAGTTGGAGTGCACCAGCGTCGGCGTCGACCTCGACCCGCACCCGGGTGTTTCGCTCGAGTTCGAGGCACATCGGAAGCACGTCCATTCCGAGCCCCACCCCTAGAACGTCATCGGACTCGCAGTCCAGGCTACCGGTCAGGATGAGAGGATTGTCGTCTAGTGTG
The DNA here is from genome assembly GCA_022601155.1 of Deltaproteobacteria bacterium. GTDB lineage: Bacteria > Myxococcota_A > Polyangia > Nannocystales > Nannocystaceae > Paraliomyxa. The sequence goes on from JAHZJA010000815.1 coordinate 3,710, forward strand.
TACGTACGTCCTTCGATGCATGGTGTGCCATAGGTTTGGGGAGGACTCGGATCGTCCCTCCACATCTGTTCGGCCTCCGCCAGCGAGATACCGAAATGCGTACGGAACGAGGCTGCCGCTCCTGGCTGGTCATCATGGGTCAGCTCCTCCAGGAAGCCGGACACCGACTTCCGGCCGAAGCTATCCCAAAGCCACGACATGAAGCTCGCAGCGGGGGGATAGTACTCTCCGGTGAACTGCGAGTTCGGCACCTGGAGGAGTTGTTCAGGCCCGAGCCACGGGGTTCCTCGGGGTCGGTCGATGACGGCGGGAAATCCGGGTGCTCCCGCCAGCAGTTCGGCGATGCCTTCCTCGAACACCGCGGGAGCACGTTGGTCACCAGTCGCCCGGACTGCGTGCACGAACTCGTGAATGACGAAATAGTCGGCCGCGGCGACCTCGACCGAAGTACCGAGCCCGGAGGTGCATCCGTTGACCCGGTCATGAGCCGAGACGAGGGACCGACAAACGTCTGAAGTCGCCTCCGGGCCGAAGTACATGTCGAGCTTCGGGGTCGAGGGGAGTGCCACCCCGAGCTCATTCGCGATGCGGAACAGTTGACCGTCCACGAAGGAAGGTGTGCCTGCGCATATCTCGGTTGAGCCCGATGGCCACAGGCGTGCATACTCCGTCGCGACCGAACGGGTGGGGTCCGGCTCCATGCAAGCGGTCTGGACCAATACACACAGCGACAGGAAGGTGCTGGCGCGCCGTGTCTTTCCGCCCGCCATACCTCTGGTCGCCTGCAAACTCATTGGCACGTCCGAGTATAGCTCGCGGTCTCCACGTCGAAGTGCCCTCGGGATCGATCGCCGTCAACGTGATCCTATGCGTGCCTGCGGGTAGCGGGACCTCGATCAGGGGGCCCGTAAACGTGCCGACGCCGTCAATCCACCATCGATGATCACCACGTCCGAGGTTGGCTTCGAAACCAGTTGCGGTCACTGAAACTCGTGCCGCCGTGATGTCCATCTCGAGTAAGGTCGTGGGCGACATCGAGAGATCCAATGTGTTGACCTCCATGCACAAATCCTGCCCCCCCATATGGAATGAGAGTATCGAAAGTCGACGTCGATCTCCTCGGGGACTTCTAGTCCTGATATCTCCCGGTGTGGTTTTTCATCGTAGTCATCCCTTGTTGACCGCGGGCTGGTGGGCTGGCCCGCGGACACCTGGCGCTAGCAGACGCAGGTTTCATCCAGGGCAGGCCACGGCTGTCGCGGACGAGAGGCTGGTGGGTCTCCCTCGAAGTGGCACTGGCCGAGAGTTTCTTTCACTCGGCCGTTCGTTTCTCTACCGGTCGGGTCATCGTGGCTCTGATGTGCCACGCGGCCGAGGGCTGACGATCAAGCGCGCGTCGGGATCGTCGTGCCGCCAGGGGTGCATCCGCCACACAACGCGGGGCATGGGGCGCGTTCTACCGCCAAGACGAGCGATGCGATCGGTTCAGCCGCCCGCCGCCCGGGTGGCGATCCGGCCCATCATCTCGGGCTCGCAGGTGGCCTGGCCGGCTTTGTCGATGATCTGCCATGGCGGCAGGGGGGGACGAGGC
>JAHZJA010000816.1 GCA_022601155.1 Deltaproteobacteria bacterium
CACCGCCGGACCCGGCTCGCCGACCGCGAGCAGGGCGTGCGCGTGGTCCGTCAGCGAGATGGCGAGACTGGAGCTCCCTGGAGCCTTGCGCTCCCAGATCGGCAGGGCCCGCCGATGCAGCGGCAGCGCCTCGGTCGGCCGACCCGCCTCCACCAGTGCGTTCCCCAGGTTGTCGAGCACCATCGCAACCCGCGGGTGGTCGGGCGGAAAGCTCGCCTCGCTGATCCGGAGTGCCCGGCGCTGGCACTCGATCGTCTCCTCGTGTCGCCCCAACTTGCTCAGCACCACACCGCGATTGCTCAGCACGATCGCGACGTTGGGGTGCTCCGGCCCGTCGATGAACTCGGTGATCTCCAGCCCACGGTCGAGGAACCCCAGAGCGTCTTCGCTGTACCCCTCCGAACCAAGCAACGCCCCGCGCCTGACCAGTGCGCTGCCGAGGATCGGATGCTTCGCGCCATAGGCTGCCTCGAGGCGCGGCAACACCAGGTCGTCGTACTCGTGGGCACGAGCGTAGTCGCCCTTGGCTCGGTACACGTCTTGAATCGTGGCCAGGGTCGAAGTCACCAAAGGATGGTGCTCACCGAGCACCGCCCTTCGAATCGAGAGTGCCTGGTCGAGGTAGGCGATCGCGACATCGTAGGCGCCCCGGCGGGTCTCCAGACGACTGAGCTGGCTGTAGGAGGCGGCAACCGGCATCGAGTCGTTGCCCAACGCCTCACGTCGCAGCGCAAGCGACCGGCGCAGCAGCGACTCGGCCTCGGCCCATCGCGCCCGATACAGCTCGATCTCCGCCATCGTGTCGTCGCGAAGGGCGTGCTCGAGCGGCGACGCACCGTATCGTTCGAGCGCGGCGTCGGCGTTGCGAACCCAGCGTAGGGCGACTTCGGGCTCGGAGTGACGGGTCACGTGAACGTCCGCCAGCTCGAGGCTGGCCTTGGCCACCATCGCATCGAGGCCGACCTCGGCCGCCAAGGCGACCGCTCGCTCCAAGCTCCCGACCCCCTGGTCCTGCTTTCCCAACCACGACTCGACCATTCCACGCTGCAGCCAGATCTTCGCGTCGAGGGGACCGTGTTCCAAACCCGAAGCGCTCTGTTGCGCCTGCTCCAGCCGCTCCAGCGCGCGCGCGAACAAGCCCGCCGAGGCCAGGGCCTCGGCCTCGGCCACCAGCCCTTCCACCCGGTCGACACGAACCCGCAGCTCGGGTGACGGAAGCAGCTCATCGCCCTGCGGATCCAAGTCTTCGCAGGAGCCCACGTCGTCCAGGCTCAGCGCGGCGATCTCGGCGTTCTCCACCACCGTCTGATCGGCATCGGCGAACACCCTGACCAGCTGCTCGAGTCCACGGCGTCGGTCGTTGAGGCACGCGATCCTGCCATCCAGAGCGTCGAGAGCGGGACCATCGGCCCGCGCCCGTGCCCGACACGCCTCCAGATACCCGGCCATCCAACCGTCACGATAGGCGTCCAGATGCTCGATGACGCGAACCCGCGACGCGGCCGCGAGCGGAAGACCCGTCGCGGCGAAGGCCCTGTCGAGGCGGGCTGCGACCTCGTCGTCCCAGACCCCCGCCATTCGCTCCTGCGCATCGCACGTCGTGCTGGGCTCCCCGACTGCCCACCAGGCCGTGGCCCCTCCGCCGACGGCGGCGACGAGCGCCATGGATGCGAGCGCACCCCGACGATGTCGGCGACGCGCTCGCGCGCGGACCATCTGTCCCAGCAACGCGTGCATCGAGCCGTGGCGCCGATCGGGGTCGAGGGCCAGGCCTTGGAGCATCAATCGCACCAGCCACGGTGGGACCTTGGTTGCGGGGGGCGTCGGCAACACTCCAGAGGTCACGGCCACGGCCAGCTCGGGCATCCCCACCCCCGCCCGCGGATGCTCGCAATAGAGCGCCTCCCACAGCATCAAGCAATAAGCGTACTGGTCGGAGCGCGCGTCGATGGTGGAGCGCATGAACTGCTCGGGCGCCATGTAGCGCGGCGTGCCCAGCAACGCACCGGTTCGGGTCAGCCGGATCGGCTCGGCGGATCCGGTCGCGCTCCCCGGTGACAGTTCCAGCTCTTGCCGCTCCAGCTCGGCCTGGGCCTCCGCCTCGGCGATGGCCCCCCCGCCGAGGCTCGCCACCAGGGTCGACTCCTCGAGGCCCGAAGGCTGTGCGAACTGGGCGATCCCGAAGTCGGCAATCCGTACTTGGTCGCCCGCCGTGATCATCACGTTGTCGGGCTTGAAGTCTCGATGAACGATGTCCGCGTCGTGCACGGCCGCGAGCCCCCGACCGACCTGCTCCATCACATCGAGCACATGCGGCCAGTCCCAAGGGCCCTTCGCGATCCACTGGCTGAGCGTCTGCCCCTCGACCAGCTCCATGGCGAGATACAGCCGGTCGCCATCGATCCCCACATCGTTGATCGTCACGATGTTGGGATGGCTGAGCTTCGCGAGGGCCCGCGCCTCTCGCAACAACCGCTCGGCGGATTTTTGGGTACGGCGCGTCGGGTGCAGCACCTTGAGTGCCACCGGGCGGTCCAGCATGGGGTCGTGGGCGGCAAACACCGACCCCATCGCGCCCGCACCGATCCACTCGGTCAGCACATAGCGGCCGACCTTGGCCCCCGGCGCCGTGATCTCGCGTTGCCTGGACTCGAACTCGGGAGCGCCCCACGTGGAAAGCTCGGCGGGGTTCGACCCATGAACGGCAGGCGAAGACGTTGACGACGACAACAACCACAGGAAAGCATGTGCCACCCCCCACTGTCATCGGGCGTCCCCTGCATTACCACCGAGTGAAATGCGGGTCCGGGGTCGACGCCCCCCTATCGACATCCGACCGCCGTACTCGTGGGCAGGCGGTCGCGCCTGCCGTCGTTTCGGGGTCAGCCTACTTCGAGGGAGGCGATCGCACCTTGCACCGTTGCCGCCTTGGGCTCGAACAGCTCCGAGTCCCCGCCTGCCTCCACCACCACCACCTGGCGCTGGGTGACGAACAAGGTCACCCAGAAGGTGAGCTCGCGACCTGCCGTGGGTACGACGTAGCGCAACTGCCGGCCGGTGTGCCCATCCGCGGAGAGCACGTCTCCGCGCTCGGTCGCCTGGTAGCCGGCCTGTCTCAGATTGACGTCGAGGGCGGCGCTCCAAAAGTCGAGGTCGCCCTGCGGGCGGTTCTTCTCGCGGCGCACGGCGATCACGACGCCGGCGCCATCGCTGGCCCGATACTCGTACGTCTTGTCATCGGTGTGGGCAGCAAAACCTGCCGGGGTCTGCAATCGAGCGGTGCTGCACCCTCCCAGGGCGACGGCAGCCAGCGTGAGCATCCAGATCGTGCGTTTCATCGTTCGTCGTCCAAGCGTGTTCAAGAAGCAAGGGTGGGCTGATTCATCAAGCCGTGGACATCGATGTCGTTGATCCACAGCACGGGGCTGTCGAGCACCCGCGGCGGCAGGGGCGGTGGTGGTGGCGGTGGTTCTTCCTCGCGAACCACCTGCGGCCGCGCATGCTCTCCGAAACCGATGGTCACCGTGGAGAACGCCGCCTGAGACGACAAGAACCGCAGCCGGCCCTCGATGCGATCGATCTCGCCACCGACCCGCTCGAGCTCCTTCTCCACGGTGAGGATCTCGGCGAGCGTCTTGGCCTGGCCGAGCAGCTTCTGGATCCGGGTTCGCGTGGCCTCGAGGTTGGCGAGCCGAACCTTCAGGTCATGGAACTCCTCGGAGACGTCCATCGTCTGCACGCTGCGCGACTGCACATCGCCGAGGCCCTCGATCTGCTTCATCACCTTGCGGAAGCGGCGAGAGGGCACCCGAAGCGAGAGCGAAGTATCCGTCTGCTGCGAGATGTAGCCGCCCGCGACCACGGCAAAGTCCACGGCAGCATCGATGCTCGACGGGATCGTGTCGGGCTCGACCAACAGATTGAGCGCGCCATTGAAGACCAGCATCTGGTCCATGGCGTCGTCACCGGTCGTGGGCAGGTCGGTGTCGGCGATCGCCGGCGTGCCGCCGTCCGTCGTGGCGGTGGTCCCGGTCCGGGCTGGCGTGGCCAGCACGCCGTTGGCAGACGACGCGGCCTGGGGCGCAGGGGTGCCCGCGTCGTACCGACTCGCGGTCTGCACCGTGGGGGTGATCGTCGCAGCACCGGGTGCGTCATCCATGGCCGCGGGTGCGGCCATGGCCGATGGCCCCTGCTCCACGTAGGCTCGGTCGTCGATCGGCGGCATCGAGGTCTTTGCCGCCGACGCACAGCCGAGTCCCAATGCGGCGAGGCCGATGAGCAGCGAGGTCGAGGTGGTTAGTCTCATGGTCAAGCTCCGTTCCGCCGCCCGAACGACGGTGGAAGTCCAGAGCTTTCACCTCACCTGGTGTCCGCAACAAGCGGAACGATCCCGAGGCGTTAGCGCTTCCATGCGCCCGAGCGAGCCACCAGTCCCACGGCACACAGCCCCGCGACCATGACCGCGCTGCCCATCACGTAGCCGTCGAACCGCTGCAGCCACAGCCATCCCGCCACGGCCGCAATCACGGCTCCCCCCCAGCGCACGTACCAGGCAAACGAGGCCGAGTGTCCGGCCGCTCGCGTCGCC
>JAHZJA010000817.1 GCA_022601155.1 Deltaproteobacteria bacterium
CGAGGCCCGCTGAACACGCAGTGCGACCGCACCGTGCTGTCCGGCGCAGTGTCCCGGCACCCGAGCATTCCAGTCTCGGGGGTACGCTGGCGTATCCTCCGCTCTACCGACGATGCCCTACCCCGCCCGCTTCTACGCCGCGCTCCATCGGGGAACACCCGGCGACCAACCGCACTACCAGCGCCTTTGCGACACGGCGACATCGGTGCTCGAGCTGGGGTGTGGCTATGGCCGCATGCTCACCGCGCTGGCCGCAGCCGACCGCACCATCGTGGGGGTGGAGTACGAGCCCGACCTGCTGGCGATGGCCGAAGCCGCGGTCGACCGGCTACCACCACCACTTCGAGCGGGAGTGAGCCTGGTCCAGGGCGATATGCGCGACGTGTCGCTGGACCGCGTGTTCGACCGGGTGCTGCTCCCGTTCGGAGGGCTGTACTGCCTGCTGAGCGACGCCGATCTCGACGCGACCCTCGCCAACGTGGTGCGGCATCTCGCTCCGGGCGGACGCGTCGGTCTGGATGTGTATCGCGCCGATGCGTTCCACGCCGAGGCCGAGCCCGACGACGTCCCCGATGATGCCCACACCCCGCTGACGCGCGTGGAGGTGGATGGCCAGCCGTTCGAGGTGCTCGAGCGCAGCCACTGGGACAAGCCCGCACAGCGCATCGATGCGTCATACCTGTACGTGGGAGAAGACGGAGCGTCAGTGGAGGGCACGATCGCTCAGCGTTACCTGCTCGAGCCTCAGCTGCGCGCGGCGTTCGGGCGAGCGGGGCTCGCCATCGTCGACATCCGTGACCGCTTCGGAGACCCGGCCCCCGACGAACGAGACGGTGACGATGACGCGATGATGATCGTGGAAGCCCGGCGTGATGAAGTGGGAGGGTGAGACGGTCGAGTGGGGTCGTAAGCCGGGTTCTGTCCCCGGGTCGATCGCTCTTGCCGGGTGGTGATCATTCCTCTGTGCGGCACTACCCGAGACAGGGCGGGCCGCCCCTGCCCCCTCGAAGTTGCCTCCGTGGGGCTCGTCTCTGCTCGGCCTTGCTCCGGATGGGGTTTACCGTGCGGCCCCTGTCACCAGCGGCCCGGTGCGCTCTTACCGCACCCTTTCACCCTTACCCGTGTGAACACGGGCGGTTTGCTTTCTGTGGCACTTTCCTTCAGGTCACCCTGACTGGCCTGCGCCAGCACCCTGCCCTGCGGAGCCCGGACTTTCCTCGACGGTCGCCTCTTCAGGACCCGAAGGTCGCTTCCGAGTGCCGCCGCGATCACCTTGTCCCCCTCGGCCGTCTCACCTCCCAGCCGCGAGGTCTAGCACCCGTCGTTCGCGGGAACCAGGGCCGAGCGCCGCTGGCCTCCACGGGCCCAGTGCACCCCTTCCACGCCGCTCGTAGCGGCGAAGGTAGCCCGACCGTCGGCACGACCTGCGCCCACCAGGGCGAAGGCCCGCACCGTCTGTGGCCAGCAAGCTCACGGTGGGCCCCTCACCTGGCGACCACCTCCACCCCACTCCGGCGGCATCCCTAGCCTCGGCGCGTCGAGACAGCCGCGAATTCGCCGTCGCGACGTTCCGAGCCCTCTCACCGTCGTGCTCGCGCCGCTCGTGAGCTCCGCCGTCCTTCGGAGCCCCGACGACTCGCCCGAAGCCCGCGCGGAGAGCAGGTCAGAAACCGGCGACGACTGGACGGTCACCACGACGCCTACCGTCGCCACCCCAGTGCGTTCCGAGGACACCACGGCGGCTGCGGCGATCACCGCCGACCGGGGCCGTTCGGCGCGAGGACTGGATTGCGGGTCTACCCGCATCCGCGGACGCGATGGTATGAGCCCGGTCCCGAGACGACCGACCGATGTTGCTGCTCGAGCGAAGGAACTGGCTAAAACAGATCGCCACCATCCGTGGCACGACGCTGTCGCGCGTATGGCTGCGACTGACGGCGGTGACCGTAGTCGCCACCGTAGTGACATTCGTCCATACGCACTACGAGTCTCCGACCGGTGGCCTCAGCACGATCCCGTTCTCGCTGGTCGCGGTCGCGCTGGGCATCTTCCTCGGCTTTCGCAACAACACCAGCTACGACCGGTTCTGGGAGGGGCGCAAGCTGTGGGGGCGGCTGGTCAACACCACCCGAAGCCTCTCGCGCCAGGTGCTGATGATGGTGGGGCCGCAGTCGGAGCCCACGTCGGGCGATGCACCGCCCGAGCCGGCGACCGAGGTTCACCGCGAGCTCGTCTACCGCATCATCGCCTACGTCCACGCGCTCCGACTCCACCTGCGTGACGACACCCGGCTCGACGACCTCGATGGATTCATCACCCCCGAGGAACGTGACGCCCTTCCGGCGCAGCTCAACCGCCCACTCGCGATCGTGCGGGTGCTCGGCGACCGGCTCCGACAGCTGTGGCAGCAGGGCCAGATCCACCCGATGCACCTGCCCGTGCTCGAGGGCAGCCTCACCACGCTGACCGACATCCAGGGCGCGTGCGAGCGGATCAAGAGCACCCCCATCCCCAGCTCGTACACGGTGCTCATCCATCGAATCGTGGCCGTCTACACGTTCGCGCTGCCGTTCGGGATCGTCGACACGGTCGGTGCCGCCACCCCCGTGGTGGTCGCGATCATCAGCTATGCATTCTTCGGGCTCGATGCGGTCGGCGAGGAGATCGAGGAGCCGTTCGGCACCGACGTCAACGACCTCCCGCTGTCGACGCTGTCACGGATGATCGAGATCAACCTGCGCCAGACCCTCGGAGAGACCGAGACCCCCGAGGTCCTGCGCCCGATCGACGGCGTGCTGCAGTGACGGGTCCGGCCGTCACAGGTCGGTCAGTGCCGCATCGCCGTGCGCTTCCACCCGCACTTCGATCTCCCGGTTGCCCAGCTCATCCTCGTGCTGGGTGATGTCGATCGACGCGTCCTCCGGCTCGACTCCCCGGGCGATGAGCTCCGCCAAAATCTGTTGCTCGGCGGCCTCCACCCCCTCGTGATCGATCTGGAGATCGAGCAATCGGTGCGACAGCTTGCCGCCCAGTGTGCCTTGCACGGTGCCCGCCAGCGGGACATCACGAATCTCGGCCGTGGCCAGTCCTGGGAACCGCCCCTGGATGTCTTCCCACATGGCGTCTTGGTCGACGTTGGTCCCAAACACGAGCAGCTGGACGGACATCTGATCCTCGACGCGCGCTTCGCCGCTGGGGCCCGTGACCGTCCGTTTTTGCAGCGTCACGCGGACCTCGATGTGTCTGGCCTCGACCGACTCACCCAGGCGCCGGGCCAGCTCTCCGGGGTCGACGCCATCCCAGGCCTGGAAGTCCATCGTGATCTCCACGCCCCGGCCCAGACTCATCGCGTACTCGACCGGCAGAGCGCAGGCGCCGACGACTGCGAGACCCAGGCCACCGATCAACAACCACCGTGAGCGGCGACGTCGACGAGGAACCGCGGGGGCCTGCTCCTGCCCGCGCGCGAACGCGGCCAACACCTCGTCCTCGTGCGCGCGACGGTGGGCCTCGCCGCTTCGGGGCGTCGACTTGAACAGGGCCCGCAGGCGTCGCTCGAGATTAGATGGCATAGCCGGCCGCCCCCTTGTCGGTCTGGCTGGCGCGAAGCTTGGCCTCGAGCTCGCGCAGGGTTCGAGAAAATCGCTGCTTGACCGCGGCTTCGGACATGTCCATCAGCACCGCGATCTCCCGCAGCCTCAGCCCGTCGGAGAAACGCAGGGAGAACATCTCGCGGACGGAGGTCGGATAGCCCCCCAGCATGTCGCGCAGCTCGGCGTCACGCTCGTCGTCTTCGAGTGCCTGGGCCGGGTCGACACTGGCATCGGCCAGACGCTCCAGCGCGTCGGCGTCGCCCGGCGCCCGTCGGGCTCGGTAGTGGTCGATGACCTGGTTACGGGCGATTCGCAGTGCCCATGCTCGAACGCGGCCTCGGCTCGCGTCGAACCGCGGGACATGCTCCACGATGCGAGCGAACACCTTGGCCACCAGATCCTCGACATCGGCCTCCGCCGTCACCCGGCGCGCGATGTAGCGCCACACCACAGGGTGAAGGCCGCGGTACAGCCTTCCAAACGCGACCGCATCTCCCTCGGCCGCGAGGCGGGCCAGGCGGTCGAGGCGCACGGCAGTGAACGTCTCGCGGAGCGACATCGGTGGCGGCGTGCCCTTCTACGGCGGCACCTCGCGATGGTGACAGATTTCGTCATCGCACGGCGAAGGGGCAATACGAGGCCGTTGCTGGCTCGCTACACGACGGGTGCGACCCGCGCGGCCAGCTCGAACACGTGTGCGTCCTCCGACCCCGCCCCGAGCCC
>JAHZJA010000072.1 GCA_022601155.1 Deltaproteobacteria bacterium
ATCCCCAACTACGTGCCGCAGCGCACCGCACAGGCGGTGGGCTCACCCAACCTGGGCCAGCTCAGGAACGGCGTCCAGCTGCCCGCCAGCCCCCTGTACAAGCGGCGCTACAAGAACATCATGTTCGGCTCGGGCTACCTCATCGCCAACGTGCAGACGGCGGTGGCGCAGTTCCGGCAAGACATGGACTTCGACGGCACCCTGGTGCTCGCCGACATCTCCAGGCGTCGCGGCGGACACTTTCCTCCCCACGGATCGCACCAGACCGGTCGCGACATCGACATCTGGCTGCCCACCCTCCGCGGGGTGTTCAAGGAGAAGTACCTGACCGAGGAGGGCGACGAGAAGTGGGGTCGCCGGCCCAACCCGGAAGAGGCCGACTGGTTTGCGACCTGGGGGCTCATCCGTGCTCTCATCGCGACCGACTCGGTGCAGGTGATCTTCTTGGATCACTCCATCCAGCCCAACGTCTACAACGCCGCAAAGTTCCTCGGGGTGAGCGACGAGGAGCTCGCACGCTCGATCCAGTGGCCGCGGGCCAAGGGCATGCCGGGCTCGATATTGTCGCACTCGGACGCGCACATTCACCACATGCATGTGCGGTTCAAGTGCGCTCCGTACGAAAAAGAGTGCAACAGGCGCAACGCGCCCAAGTGAGCCGCCGACGCGAGGCCGGCCGCGATACGAACCTCGCCGGGCATCACTGTCGTTGGCGCCCTCGGTCGCCGACGCACTGACACGCGCCATCGCACCGTGACGCTCAGCCGCTGGCGGCGCGGGTGGTCCACAGCTGACGGCCTGACGCTCAGCCGTTCGCGGCGCGGTGCTCAGCAGCTGGGGTCGAACGCACCACCGATGTACTCGTCCCACTCGTCGGTGGTGAGCGAGCGCCCGGCTCGGGTGCAGCCGATGATGACCAGCTTGTCCGCCTCCAGAGGCCACACGCGGGCCGTGCCGTCGTAGCTGGCGGAGACCATCCGGGTGAGGCCACGGCCGCGATCATCAGCGAGCAGGGCGATCTGGCCGACGACGTTGCCCGTCTGATGGCCCTCGAACACCAGCGCCTGCTCGACCATCTCGATGTAGTCCTTGCGGGTGTCCCACATCCGGATCGTGCCGTCGTTGCTCGCGGACACGAGCCAGCGTCCGTCGGGGCTCCAGCGCAGATCCGTGATGCCCCCGGTGTGGCCGCTGAGCACCTGCGAGCGCTCGTCGGGGTGATCGGACTCGAGGTCCCACAATCGAATCGACTTGTCGTCGCTCCCGGTCGCGAGCCACTTGCCCGTCGGCTGAAACGCAGTGACGCGCAGGGCATCCTCGTGCCCTCGCAGCGTGGACGGCTTCTTCCGCTTCTTGCCGAGGTCGTACAGCAGGCCCCGACGATCGGCACTGCCCGTGACCGCCCAGCGCCCGGCCGGATCGATGGCCACGGTGGTGATGTCGTCCTCGTGACGCTTGAACTTGCGCTCGGGCTTGGTGGGCGTGTCCGACCCCAGATCCCACAGCACCGCCTCGGTCAGCGCACCGGTCAGCAGGCGCCGGCCGTCCGCGCTGAGCGACATCCGAGTGACCTCGTCGTCGTGCTGAAGCACCAGCACGTCTTTTTGGGCGTTCTTGCCCATCCGCCACACCCGTACGGTGCGATCGGTGCTCGCCGAGAACAGGTAACGACCATCGCTCGAGAACTCCACCAGTCGGATCTCGCCAGAGTGCCCGGGGAACTCGATGCCCACCGGGCGATCCTTGGAGATGTCCCAGATGACGAGGGTTCCGGTCTCGTCACCCGTGGCGCCGAATTGGGGATCGGGAGACGTCGCGACCGCCTGGACCGGACCCTTGTGCAGTTCCTTGAAGGGCAGCGGGATGATCCGGGTGGGGTTGCGCAGATCCCAGACGCGCGCGGTGCCGTCGGCCGACCCGGTGAGCATGCGACGTCCGAACGGATCGACCGCCACCCCGAGCACCCCCTTGGCGTGACCACGTGCGACCAAAGATGCGCTCCCGATCTCGGGCAGGCCCTGCGGAGACTCGCCGATCGAGATCGACTGCCAGTCCCACACTCGCGCCACGCCGTCCTCGCCACCCGTGATCGCCCACTGACCATCGCCCGAGACCGCCACCGACCGAATACCCCCGACGTGCCCCGTGAACACCCGGGACTCGATCCCCGAGCGACGTTGGTCGAGGTTCCAGCTGCGCGCAGTGCCGTCGGCACTGGTGGTGAACGCAGTGTTGGGCGCCCGGCGTCCTGGCGGCACGCTCGCGGGCATCGAGAAGATGTGAAGCTGAAGGATCGCGTCGGTGTGACCCGGCAGGCCCACCGACGACGCCGCGGGGGTCTTGGCCTTCAGGTCCCACGCCACCAGCGAGTTGTCGGCCGCGGCACTGACCACCACCGAAGCATCCGCGCTCACCTCGAGGTGGGTCACCGCTCGCCGATGCGACTCGAGCAGCTGCCACTTGCGGGTGGGGACGCGCGACGTGGGATTCCACAGGAACACGCGGCCCTCGCTGGTCCCCGTGAGCGCGTGCGAGTCGTCGCCCGCCACCTCGACGGCCGTGACCGAGACCTCTTCGTGGTTGACCACCACTGGGGACTTGGAGGGTCGGCCGTCGGTGAGCCTCCAGTTGCGCGCCGTCATGTCCTCGCTGGAGGAGACCACGCGCGAGCCGTCGTCGGTGATCGACACCCCCGTGACCCTGCCCTCGTGACCCTTGGGCAGCGTGGCGCCGCGCGGCAGCGACTGATCCATGTCCCACACGATCACCTGACCGCCCTCGTCGGCGGTGACCAGCCACCGCCCGTCGGCGCTCAGGTCCATCGCGGAGATCGGCGCCTGATGATTCTCGAGGCGATTCCCGGTCGCCGAGGGATCGGGCTCGCGAAGGTTCCAGCGCTGGGCCAAGCCATCACCATCGGCCGTGATCAACCACCGGCCGTCTCGGCTGACCATCATCTGGGTGAGGCCCTTGGG
>JAHZJA010000818.1 GCA_022601155.1 Deltaproteobacteria bacterium
ATCGCCGCCTCGCGATCTCACCCGACCGTGGTCGCCCTGACCGTCCTCGTGTCGATGGGCCCTGGGGGGCCTCGAGCGAGGTTGGGGGTCAAGCGACCGTCATCGGCCGAGCCCCGTCGGCGAAGCACGGCACCGTTGCGTTCGTTCGGTGCAGTGCTTCGCCGCCCGTGGCAGCGGAGCTGCACTCACAGCTCTACGGTGGCAAGGTCACCCGTCACGCCTTCGGCAACCATTTCGGCAAAGGCGGCGATGGTCAGGGCCGGGTTGGCGCCAAGGGCCGACGGCACGAGGGAACCGTCCGCGATGTACAGGTGGCTGTAGCCAAAGACACGCCCGAAGTCCTCGCGTGCCGCCGAGGCCACGCCCTCGGGGCTGTCGTCGCCCAGGGCGCAGCCGCCCAGGGGATGCACGGTGAAGTTGCGACGCAGCGGCCACAGGTAGGTCGGCAGATACAGGTTGGCCCAGCCCGACACCGCCTGCTTGACGTCGCCGATGCGTTCGATCATCGACCCAAAGAGCTTGCGGCTGGCCCAGTGCGACCACGACAGACGTAGCTCACCCTTGTTGCCCAGGAACATCTTGCCGTTGCTCTTGTCCACGCCGACGAAGACCTGGCTGGCAAAGCCCGAGTTCTTGCCGCCGCCGTTGAGCTCGAACAAGGCCTTGAGGGTCTGCCAGAACGAATGCATGGGGCCGTTGGTCTCGCAGACATCGAGCAGCCAAGAGATGACCTCGGTCAGATGAGGCAGCGCGAGGTCCTCGAGGACGTGGTGTTCTTCGGGGTCGCTGGCATCGCGGTAGTTGATGGACTGGACCAAGGTCGGCCCGTAGGCGTTGCCATCCGGGAGATCGCCACCTGCGACGAGACCGACGAAATCTCCATTGCCAGAGAATCCGCGGCCGAGCTGCTGGCTCACGTTGGGCAGCGTGCCGTGCACATACTTGTTGCGCAGGAGGATCTCGGTGGTGCCCAGGACACCCGCGGAGAGCACCACGCGCTGGGCGGTGACCGACAGCTCGGCCGACGCGTTGCCGAGATCCTTCATGTACACGCGATAGCCATAGCCCCCGTCTTGGTCGGGGTCGTCGTTGCCATCGATGTCGAGCGGGACCACCCGCTCCACCGCGTGCTCGGTACGCACCTCCATGCCGTAGCGGTTCTCGGCCACGTGGAGGAAGTTCAAGTCCATGGAGGACTTGGCGTGGAAGTTACAGCCCACCACACACTCGGCGCAGTAGGTGCACGAGGTTTGCTCGGCGCCGTGTTGGTTGATCTCGCGCTCTCCGAGCGGGGTGGGGTTGTCGGGGTCGTTGCCAAAGAAGATCCCGATGGGGACGAGCTTGGACTCGCCCCCCGTCTCCTCCGCGACTCGCTTGTAGTAGTCGACCCGGGGCAGCTGGCGCTCGGGCTCGTCGGTGATCGGGATCGGTCCCGCCCCCAAGATCGTCTTGAAGATGTCGTAGTAGGGTTTGAGCTGGTCTTTCTTGATCGTGGCCGGCCAGTCCTTGTCGAAGTCGGGATCCTCTGGCTCGATGATGGCGGCACCGTAGATGAGCGAGCCTCCGCCGTAGCCGTTGGCCACGAGCACGTCCATGCCGTCGTAGCTGCGCACGTCGAACAGGCCGTTGCTGGTGCCCTGAAGGGGCAGCGGGCGCGGCGTGTTGTCGGTGGGGTCGCGGCGAATGGCATCGAACAGCGCTTGTTTGTCGCGGGGGAACGAGCCACGCGGGTAGCGACGGCCACGCTCCGCCATCATCACGGCACCGGGCCACTTGCGGCTGAGCCGTGCACCCATTACCGAGCCGCCGAATCCGGAGCCGACGATCACGGCCTGGTAGTCGAAGTCGATGTTGCTGCGCCCGAGACTGTCGTCGGCCCGATCATCGGGCACGTCACAGCCGCCCAGGGTCTGGGTCGTCAGCGCCGCGCTGACAGCTCCGGTCAGCCAGCGGCCAAATTCTTTGCGGGTGATCCGGCGCTGCGAAAGAAGCTGCTTGGCACCCTCGATTGGGTTGTTGCGATTTTTGCTCATGATGATTCTCCTGCCCGCCCGAGAAGGCGGGCGTGGGGATCAGCGGCTCTCGCCGATCTCCTCCAGCAGGGTGTCGGTGGCCTTTTCGCTGATCATGTAGATCGGCGCGGCGATGAAGAAGCCGGGGATCTCGGGAAAGATCGAGGCATCGACCACCCGGAGGCCGCTGGTGCCTCGGACCCGGAACCGGCTGTCGAGAACCGCCATGGGATCGTCGTCGCCACCCATCTTGCTGGTGCAGCACGCGTGGTGGCCCCAGGCCTCGTCCTTGACGAACTGCTCGATCTCCTCGACCTCGTCGACGTCGTCGCCGGGCCACACCTCGTTGAAGGCCGGGAACAGGAACTGCACGTCGCGCGTCTCCTGTGCGATGTCGCGGACGAACTGGACCCCGTTGACCATGGCGTCGAGATCCCGCTGGTCTTGGCCCGTGTTGGTGGAACCCTCCTGGAAGTAGCTGAAGTCGATGTGCGGGGTGTCCCGGGGATCGGTGGAGGCCAGAGTCACGGAGCCGGCCCGGTTTTCGGTGTGCGCCTCGAGGATGAGCCAGGTAAACGACCTTCGGTCGGCCACGCCGTCCTCCGAGTAGCCGGGGTAGTAGCCGCGGAAGTCGGCCGGGGCGCCGAAGATGAACAGATCGGGCTCCTCGAGCTCGGGGGACGACTTGCGCACGATGCTCACCGTGGAGCCGCTGGAGGTGTACACGCCGTTGCCGTC
Organism: Deltaproteobacteria bacterium; assembly: GCA_022601155.1. GTDB lineage: Bacteria > Myxococcota_A > Polyangia > Nannocystales > Nannocystaceae > Paraliomyxa. Next base: position 2,751 of record JAHZJA010000818.1, read on the forward strand.
AGCCCACGCTTCGAGGCAAGGATCGCCGGCCTCGCCAAAGGTGCAGTTGCGGATGAGGTCGAAGTCGCGTCGGGTCTGGTGCACGATGCCGACCTCGTAGCGGTCTTGCATGTTCTCGCCCACGCCGGGGAGATCCACGGCAAGGTCGATGCCCATCGCCTGCAGTTCTTCGGCCGGGCCGATGCCCGACAGCTTGAGGATCTGCGGGGTGTTGAAGGTGCCGGCCGAGAGAATGACCTCGCGGGTGGCATTGACCACACGGCTCTCGCTGGGGATGTCGGGCGCCTTGAGTCCGGCTTGATAGAGGTTCTCGCCCTCGATGAAGCTGACTCCGCTGACGCGAGGCGTGCCGTCGGCCTCGGCGGTATCGGCGAACACCACGTTGGTGACGAACGCCCCGGTCTTGACGGTCAGCGGGTAGCCATCGAGCACCGTGTCGATCACGTACTCGCGTACGCCGTGGCGGCGGCCTTCCTGCGTTGCCAGAGGAATGTTGTAGAGGCCCTCCTGGGCCGGCGTCTGTGTGAGGTCACGGCTCAACAGGCCAAAGAGCTGGCCTAGCAAGGTGCCCTGGGATTGCGATTGGTCGTAGGTGAGCCCCGCTGCGAGCACGATCTCGATGAGCTTCTGATCACCGAGCGCCATGGCGGGGTCGGCCCGCTCGACGTCGAGCCAGCCGCGCACCTTGTTGAAGTACCCCTTCATGTTGCCGCTGCTCCACGAGCTGTCTCCCGTGGCCGACGCCAGCTTGTCCCAGTCGCTGTCGTGGGGCGTCACCGTGATCATGGCGTTGACCGCGGTGGAGCCACCGAGGCCGGTGCCGCGGGGGTACAAGATGCCCTCGGGGGTGTACTTGCTGTCTCGGGTGGCCAGGGCGGGATCGCTGTAGTGGTCGACGAAGTAGGACCAGGCCAGCTCGGGGTTTTCGCTGGCCAGGGCATGGAACGCCGGCACCTGGTTTTGCAGGATCTGGCAGGGGTCGTTGCCGGCCTCGAGGAGCAGGACCGAGTGTCCGGCCCGGGCCAGGTTGGCCGCGAGCGGCCCGCCGCCTGCTCCGGCGCCGACGATGATGTACTCGTATTCGCCAGAGTCCGAGATGGTCGAGGCGCTCGGAGGCAGACAGGCCGCCTCGGCGCTCAGGTCTTCTTGGAAGCAGTCGGCGCCCGCGCACCGACCATCACTGTCGTTCGAGCACGAGGCAACCAGGACCACGGTTACGCTCAGGATGCTCATCGCTTTTTTTATGCAGATCATCTCTCGTCTACTTTCCGGGCAAACAATTCAAGGGGTATGGGAGACCGCCGGGCTCGGAGCGCGGCGGTGATGAGTGTTACGGGTTGAAGGCGATCCAAGACCTGGACGTCGGGGCCCGGCGCCCTGCCACGCGTGGCTGTTTGCGGAACTTCGTCTGCTGGAACGAGCGCAGCCCCTGCGAACGCGACCAGCGCTGCCGCGACCACGGCAAACACCAAGGTGACGGTGCGCAATGAGGCGCCAGAGTCCAGGGCCGTACCCGCGACCACGCTGGCCGCGGCCATGAGCACCATGCCCAGGCCGAATTCCACCGAGAAGAGCCGGCCGTGAAAGCGGTCGTCCGATTCGAGCTGCAGCAGGCTGGTTCCCGCGATCCAACCGACCGAGTGCCCGACGCCGACGATGCAAATGGCCGCGGCCGCGTGCCACATGTTGGTGGCCGTGGCCAAGGCTGCATATCCGGCCGCGACCAGGGCGTACGCGGAGAGCATCCCACGCCGCAGTCGGGCGAGACTGTCGCCCATGAGTCGGCGCAGATAGATCGTCCCGATGACGGCGCCCAGCCCCCGGCTGGCAAAGAGGATGCCCAGGTACACCGCCCCCGATGCGCCACCCAGGACTCCGGTGCTGAACAGGGGCAGGAACGCGAGCAAGCCGCCCAGCATCTGCAGCGCCGGCTTGAGCAGGGTGAGCGCGAGGACCTGGGGACGGGCCGCCAGATAGCCGAGGCAGGCGACGAAGCCGGTCGCGCGGGCCTGGGACGGCTCGGTCTGGGCCGGCAAGGCTGGCATGCGCGAGAAGAAGGCCAGGGATATGATGAAGGTCAGGGCATCGATGACGAGGGCGGCGTGGATGCCGAGATACGCGGTCGCGACTCCGCCCACAGCTGCCCCCACCGCGACCATGACGGCCCAGGTACCCGCGAGCAGGCCGTTGGCGGCGGGGATATCGGCTCTCGCCACCAACCGGGGCACGATGGCGTGCTGGGTGGGAATGGCGACGCCTGCACACATCATGATGGCCGCCAGACCGATGTAGAGGCCGACGAGAGACTCGAGCTGATAGGCGACCACGAGCCCCAGGGCACACGCAGCGCGCAGGGCATCGACGATGAGGAGCAACCGTCGGCGGTCGAGGCGATCAATGAGAGGCCCGGCAATGGGCGCGATGACGAGCACGGCCAGGGTTCGGGCCAGCGTGACGAGGGTGAGGGCCGCAGCCGTGCTCGACAGCTCCTGCACCGCGGCCAGCACGGCCACCGCGTTGAGCCAGTCGCCAGCGAAGCTGATGAGCTTGCCGAGCCATAGATTACGCAGCCCCGTCGAAGTTCGGATGAGGTGGCGGTATCGAACAGCTGGCGACAATCGCTTGCGAGCAGGAGCCATGGCACGGGGTCTCGACCCGCGCGTCACCGCCAGCGTGCACACGGCACACGGGCGGCTCGTCCCGGCGACGAGAGAGACAACCTTCATGTCCGAGGGCTCGGGTACGCGGTGCACCGTCGGGCTCCGGAGGGAGGTCGTCGAGTCGTTAATCGTAATTGATGCGGAAGGCACTATGAGGGGAAAGCTCAAGTGTGTAAATGTATAAGTTGAGTGAGTGATGCTACTTGGTGTGCGGTGGTCGCTGCTGCGGGCGATGGAGATCGAACGTCTGCGGCGAACAGGTCGTGCCCGTTAGGCGCCCGTATTCGTGGTGCTATCGTCCTTGGGGCTCTGCGGCTGGTCGGTGTTTCGTGCCTTGGAATGGCACCGTTTGGGCCTGGCTTTGGCCGGAGGTGTGAGAAGACCATCGCTCGGGGTGGAGGCAGTCAATATAGAGTGTGTGATTGGCGGCTGGGTTGAGTGTCACGTTGTGGAACGTCCAGTGGGCCATTGGTCGTGGTGTAGCCGTGGAAGGGCGGGGCTCGTCGGGCGGGATGGGCGGCGAATTCGGCGAACGCGCCGTTCTTGGCGATGAACCAGGAACGTCATTCTTGGCCTCTTTAGGGGCCGAATTCCCTTCTTTCGAAAGAAAACGCGACGCCGTTGAATGCAATCGGTGCGGCTGGGGCACTTAAGCGGTCACCGAAGGAGACCACCCGCGAGCCGTGCCAACTCAGACACCCGATACCCTTGTGCCAGTGTAGTGATGTCAATTTGACGTGACTCGGTCATGTAGGTCGATGCATTTTCGTAAGTGTAGCGCTCTTGTGCGCCCACTTGGTGCTCTTGTGCGCTCATTTGGCGCTCTTGTGCCCGCTTGGCGCTCTTGTGCCCGCTTTTAACTGAGTGTGCCTGCTTGACGTCGTTGGGCGCTCACTTGAGCTAAGTGCGTCCATATTGCGCTGGGTGTGACCATGTGGCGCTGGGCGTGACCGTGTTGCGCTGGGTGTGGCCATGTCGCGCTGGATGTGACCATCTCGCGCTGGATGTGACCATCTCGCGCTGCGTGTGTCCATATCGCGTTGGGTGTGTCCATGTCGCGCTGCGTGTCCAGATTGCCCGCATGAGTCCACGTTGAGCGGCGTGTCCAGACTGCGCTGGGTGTGTTCACAGTGCGAGGCGTGTGTCGATGTCGGCGCTCTGAGACGTCGTCGATCTCGGGCTCTGGGTGCTCTGACGCAGCGACGTCGAGCGCCCAGGCTGTATGAGGGTGCTTCGCGGTCTTGTCTGGTGAACTCCGGTTGCCAAAGACTTCCGCGGGCCCACTCGTCGACGGATCAGCATCACCGCGACTGGGCGTCGGCCCGTGCGCGGCTTCAGGGGTCTTGCACCGAACGCCGTCCTGGGAGAGCAGGTTCTCGCACGTGCACAGGTCGTCGAGCTCGACGTGGCGCGGTCGAGTAGCTTGGACGCCGCGATGCGAGCCCCGGAAGCCAGGCTCCTCGATCCTGGGCCCCGGCATTCCGTGGCGCAGCGCCACCCGTGGTTTCCACACTTCCCGTGGTCGCCCATGTGCGCGCGGGGATCGAGCTCGATGCTCAGCTGCGGTCCCGCCAGATGGAGCGAGCGCGCGTCTACGCGGTCGCCGGCCACAGCCACGCCGGCCTCGGGCCCGCTGCCGGTGTGCGCGGTCGATCGTGGACGGTCATCGCATGGGGTTCGGCCACGGGTTCGAGCGGGCCCAGCCGCACGATGGTTGGGCTCGCGACGCCCTCGATCGACCCGCCACCTTCGCGCCGCCGTTCGAGACGTGGGCCGTTGCACGGGCGGCGCCCGCTCCGTGAGGCGCAGACTCTGGCTCGCCCGAGCGTGACGAGATCACGCCAGCCTTCGGCACCGGGTTGGGCGTCGCCCGGCCGAGGAACTCGAGCCGAGGCTCGGAGCTCCGACCACGCTAGCTGGGCTTGGGCGTGCCTTCGAGTTCTTCGAGGCACACCATCGCAGGCATGTCGGGCACCACGGGGGTGAGGCACAGGCCAACGTCCGGCTGACCTCCGTCGAAGACATCCAGACACTCGGACTGTGAGAAGCACACGTCGACTTCGTCGGTCGCGCATAGCTGGGCGCAGCAGTGGTTCGCCGTGCACCCCGGCACCCGCGAGCCCTCCACACACACCAGCCCGGGCGCGCACTCGGTGGCTTCGGTGCAAGCCTGGGCGAAGGCAACATCATCGGTGCGAGTCTGGCAGGTCCATTCGTCGCCGCCCCACATACAGGCCTCGCCGATGTTGCAGTTTTGGAGCAGGGGGTTGCACGCTGCCCCGCAGGGCTCGAGCACGGACGGCCACCCGCGGGGCGTCATCTCGGAGTCCTGCGGCTCGGGGTCGCACGCAACGAGGCCCGTGACGAACGAAACGATGGTCAGTCTCAGCAGCCGTAGTGTCATCATCTACGGTCGACAACGACGGCGCCCCCGTCGCCTTGCACCTGGATCAACGACTTCTCGGCCTACCCATCAGTCGCGGTCGTGCTCATCGGTCGGGGGCTGTGGACCACGGGAGGCCCCGGACATCACGAACGAGCCGTCGTCATAGACGACGGCTCGTTCGGCGTTCGCGAGCAGCTCGCCCCGCGTCGGCAGCTGACCCCATCGGCCAATGCCGCGGTCAAGAGCAGCCGGGCGCTGCATCGCAAGCGGGATTGTCCTCCGCTGCACCTGCACACACTCCGTCCCAATTGTTGCTGCAGCAGAAGTCATCCATCGCGCAGATGATTGCGCTGCATGCTTCGTGCTCGCAACCGGGCGTGCCGTTGTTCTCGCAACAGCCCCCGGCCCCGGCGACGCATCCAGCCGTGTCGAGTGCTTCACAGCTGGCGTCGCAGGCGAGGCCGCCCCCGCCCTCGAATCCGGCCGACTCGCAGGTAGCTCCGGCGAGCGCTGCACCATCGCACACCTCGCCCGTCTCGACGATGCCGTCTCCACACAGGCCATGGCACGAGCCACCGGTACCCGCACACACCCCTTGGGCTTCGGCATTGGTCTGCGCCAGGCTGGCGCACTGAAAGTCCCACATGTTGTTGCAACAATAGGGGTCCGAGTCGCAGATGGCCTGCGTGCAAGCGGAATCGTCGCAGCCAATCGAGCCATTGGCCGCGCAGCAGTCCCCGACCCAGTCGATGCACTCCGAGTCGACGAGCGCGGTGCAGTCGGCATTACACCCGAGGTCACCGGCGTCGAATCCCTGGGATACACAGGTCTCGCCCGCCAGGTCGGTGCCGTCGCAGATCTCGCCCTCGTCGAGCATGCCATTGCCGCAATCGTCCTCCACGCCGCAGTTGGTGGGGTCGAATGCAACGCAATCATCACGGCACCCGAGCTGGCCCTCTCCCAAGCCAAGCGATGCGCAGGTCCTTCCACCCAGATCATCGCCGTCGCAGGCCTCGTTTCCCTCGAGGATCCCGTCGCCGCAGATCGGCTCGCCGGACTCCGTGTTGCCATCGCTCGAGCCGCCCGTGGAGCCGGTGGCTGGCTCACCCGCGGAGGACTCGCCTGACGCACCCGTAGAGCCACCGCTCGATTCGGCGCCGGACGAGGTCGCCTCGTCGTCGACGCTACTCTCGAAGATCACGGTCCCATCGCATGCCGTCGCCAGCAGCAAGCAGCCGCCCAAGCCCAGTCGCACCCAGTCGTTGATTCGTCGCATCGTGTCTACCTATTCCTGTCGATTTCCACTGTGTCAGGCTGCCCAACGTGCCTGACAGCTCACCGTGCCTGACAGCTCACCGCGCCTGACGGCTCACGGTGCCTGAAGGCTTACGGTGCCTGAAGGCTTACGGTGCCTGAAGGCTTACGGTGCCTGAAGGCTTACGGTGCCTGAAGGCTTACTGTGCCAGTTGCACTGTCCATATCGTTCCGGGTGAGTCGACGCGCTCCACTTGTCCCAAGCGATCGTCGTCGGCGGTGGCACTGAGGTAGCGCCCTGTGGCCGTGTACAACACCCGCCGCCCGTCTTGGATGAGCGGAGTGAACCATGCACCCGGGTCCTGCTGGACCTTCGTCCCGACGATGGTGCCGTAGCCAAACTCGTCGTTCCCAACGTTGCGAGCGCTGATCATCATCGAGGTCTTGGCCTGATGCAGTGAGATGCGCCTTTCGGTATCGCAGCGGACGGTGAACATGCTGTGCTCCCCCTCGCCAAGGACGGTGTCGTGGTAGACGCCGTCTTGCTCCTCCTCGAGGTGCACGAAGCCGCCGTCGGCGGTCTGCAGGTTGATCGCGCGACCATCGAATGTGGCACAGAAGTCGGGATCAGGGACGATCTCGGGAGGCCCGGTGAAGCCGGGAACTTGCTGACACGCGTCGATCCGGCTGAGCTCCGCCTGCAGTGCCGCCCGGTGGGTTTCGTCGCCGAGAACCAGAGCGGAGCCGTCTTCCCTTCGCCGCTGCTTGCTCGTCTCCCGCAGCTCCTCTTTGAGCTGCGCATTGGTCGGCGTGGAGTCCGAGTTCGAGTGGGAGACCTTCCACTTGTTCTTCCAGTGGCTCCAATACCAGACCTCGTTTCGAGCCGAAGACGAGCACTCTTGCCCGTAGGGGCCGACGAAGCACGCACGAATCCTCACCGAGATGAGGTCCTCGTTGGTGTCCTCGGTGGGGCACGGGGCCTCGCTATCGGCGATGGTGCAGTCGAGCTCGACCGCGATCCCCTCGTAGCTGGCATCGATGCTGGCGTCCAACTCGGGTTGGAGCCGACCGAGCGCGAGCATGCGCTCGTTCGCCGTGTCGCACAGCGCACGCTGCATGTTGCGGGCTTCCTGCTCCTCGGGCTCGAGCACGATGCCCTCGGCGAGGAACGCCAGCTCCAGGCCGGAGACGAGGTGGAGCTGAGGGGCGTGGGTTAGCAACTCTGCGGCGTCGCCTCCCTGGTAGCTGGCCAGGAGGTCTCTGGCCTTGCCGACGATCGACTCCGCGTCGGCCGTGCTCTCGGCTGCATCGCGGGAATACTTCGTGACGAGCCCGAGCAGCGACTGCAGGCTGGCGTCACGGCCAAACCAGTCGAGCGGCAGGTCGGGCTCCGCGCCCGGGTGCAGGAAATCACTGATCTGCTTGAGCGATTGTCGCGAATCTGCCGCGAGTCCGTCTCGTACCTCCTCACCGGCCAGCAGGCCCGGGATCCCACTGTCCGCCAGCCTCTCGTCCGCCGCCGCGGTATACCGGACGCCGATGGTCAACAGCGAAGTACCGGAGGGCTGGTGCTCACTCCGATCTTCGTCGTCGAGTGCACGACCGTCGTCGACGGAGCAGGCACCGAGTGGGGGGAGCATGATGGCGCACAGGGTCGCCGCCTTGAGGACAAGGGTATCGAGCTTCATGGGACCTGGCTTTCTCTCGCCTCGAGCTGGCGAAGCCGCGGCCACCCGTCGATTCTCGGTGATGCGGGAATCGACGCGGCCGTGGAACCATTGAGTCACCCTCGGCAGTTCTTGTTATTCACCGACCCACGAGGTCTCCCAACGATGACAGTGGGCGTGATCGTCGGGCTGTAGGGTGATCGCCCGCGACAGGGGCGGCGGTCTGGGTCCGGTGGGTCGACGCAGCACGGCACGGCCGTCGCGCACTCGGATTGCGCTGGTCGCGGTGCCCACCGCCACCGTGGGCACCGAGCGATGGCCATGGCTCGACGATGGCGGTCGCGGCCGCCCAACGAGCCTTGCTCGCCGTCACGACGACGCGGTGGCGCTCGTGGCCCTCGCCGGTGAAGCGTCCATGATGGGCCGTGTTCGACATCGAGCGTCGTCGCTCGAGGACCCGAGCCGGCGTTGGGCGAGGGGAGGGTTGACACCGGGATCCGGCCTGTCGTGACCGCGACCCTCCGCCGCACCCAACGCTTCACCGCTGGCCGTCCCCCCTCGACGTCATTTGCGCCGCAACACCGGCAACCGCAGCGGAGACCGGTCGTTCCCCGAGCGCTCCAAGGCCGGGGCCTGCAATTTTTGCACTGGCGGCGCGGTGCCACCCGGGAAGGCTCTGCGGCAAGGGGACGCCAACGTCGTGTACGCTAGATCTCGTGTCGAGCCTCGCTCCGAGCATGCACATCCTGATGGGCGGACGGCTGCTATGCGCCGTGGTGCTCATCGTCTCGCAGGTGGCCGCCTGCGATGGTGACGACCCCGCCTCCGATCCATGCGCCTCGGGGGCGGACGCCGCCATCGTGCTCGGCAAGGGCGTCGGCGGAGCCTTCACCCCCTACGAGGACGGCGAGTCCGTGCAGCTGGACGTCGCTCCTCAAGGCGGCTTCGGGGTCACGGTGGTCATCAGCACCGAGGCCCTGGCTGCGGGCGGCGACAACCTGGTCGACATCCAGATGGACGTCGAGGTCGATGGCAGCACCGCGGGCGCGTTCCTGCTGGAAGACGCCGCGCTGCTGTGCGAACCCAGTGTGGGTGGGCGCTTCGACGGCGCGGTGGTCGGCTTCGACCCCAACCAATACTCCTCGTTCGACGATCTGCTGGACCTCAACGGGCAGCGCGTCGACCTCGTGGTGAGTGTGACCGATGCCGATGGCGCCAGCGCGACCGCTCGCCAGTCGGTGACTCTCGACGTTGGAAGCTAGTGCGACACCGAACGTTTACTGCATCGAGGATCCGGGCTGCGCTCGGGGCGTGTGTGTTCATCTCGTTGGTGGCTTCGTGTGAGCGGAAACCGCCGCCCGCCGCGGCCGGATGCCTCACCTGTCACCAGGGCATCGAGCAGGCGCACGGGCCCATTCCCCCCGACGAGTGCGTGGTGTGCCACGGAGGAGACGCCAGCGCGAACACCAAGCAAGGCGCTCACGTCCCGGTCCCCATGGACTGGGCCGAGATCCGGGGGACGGGTCTGCCCCCGGCACCGCATGGCTTCATCCGGGACTTTGCGCCCGACCAGCTCGATCGCCTCGACCCCGACTACGTTCGCTTCATCAATCCGGGAGACATCCGGGCGGTCGAGCAGACGTGTGGGTCGTGCCATCCCGATCAGGTCGCGACGATGCCGACGTCGGTGATGGTCACCAACGCCGGGCACTACTTTCCCACGCTGTACCTCGCGGGCATTCAGGACGATCGTCTGGCGACCGTTGGCTCCTATGCCGCCGAGGATCCCGACTGCGATCCCAGCGTGCCGGGCAGTGTGTGCGCACTACGGCCCCTGCAGCCTCCGGGGGCGGAGGAGATCACGCAGATCATTGCCTCGGGTGACCAAGCCGCGGTCGAGCAGCTCGCGTACGAGCACTACCTGGCCAAGAACTGCAACACGTGTCACCAGGCCGGGTACCCCCGCAACAACTCCCCTGGCCTGTATCGGTCATCGGGGTGCACCTCGTGCCACATGGTCTACGACAAGCTCGGGACCTACGCGGGTTCGGATCCCACGATTCCCAAGAGCAGCCCCGTGCACCCGATCCGCCACGAGATCACGGCGGCCATTCCTTCCGAGCAGTGCGCCACCTGCCACTTCCAGGGCGCTCGAATCGGCCTGGCATTTCGGGGCATCCGCGAGGGCGGGTTCAAGGAGGACCAGACGCCTCCCAACGCCGTGGCGATCCAGGACACGCTGTACGGCCACTCTCCGGGCTACTACTTCTCCGACGAGGACTCGAGCAACGACATCGACGAGACGCCGCCGGATCTCCACTACGCGGCGGGAATGCACTGCTCCGACTGTCACGTGGGTAGCGATGTTCATGGCGACGGGCGCATCTACTCGTCGTCCAAGCTGCAGGTGGATCTGCGCTGCGAGGACTGCCACGGCACCGTGCGAGATCCGATTCGCCCCGACGACGATGGCGTGTTCCGGACCGCGTCGGGCCGAGCGCTGTCGCAGCTGTCGGTCGGTTCCGATGGCGGGGTGGTCTTGACGGGGCGGGTCGACGGGGCCGCGCATCCGGTCGCGCAGGTCGCCGATCTGCTCGGTGAGGGCGGAGGTGCGTCGGCGGCCATGCACGCGGCCATGGCTCCCGACGCCGCCGGGTGGTCCCACACGGATGCGCTGACCTGCGACACCTGTCACACCTCGTGGGCCCAGCAATGCGTGGGGTGCCACGTGACCTACGATCTGCGCCTGGAGCAGGTCGACTATCAGACGGGCACGACCTCCCCGGGCCTGACCCAGGGCGGCCGCAGCATGTTCTCGATCAGCGACGTCTTGCTGGGGACCGGTCAGGACGGGCGGGTTCAGGGCGTGATGGCATCCCAGCAGGTCCAGATGACGGTGGTGGGGTCCAGCCTCTACGGCAGCGTCGATGGCGAGATTCTGCAGGGGGAGACGGTCGACGACGGAGCAGGCGGCACCCGGGTGCTGGGCGAGTTCCGCCATCGCAACGGACTGGAAGCCAACAACGGATTCGCCCCGATATTCTCCCACACGACCACCCGAGAGCCTCGCGGGTGCGACGTCTGCCACCGGCGTGACGACAGCGACGAGGAGCTCGCGCGCGTGCGAGGTGTGTATGGGTTCGGGACGGGCGAGTTCATGCTCGACGCCCCGGGGGGACAGCCCGTCGATGGCCTGCAGTTTCTTGCCGACGACGGGACCGCACTGACCACGTGGGTCCATGAGGGAACGGGCCCGGTGGAGCCCGAAGCCCGCCAGCGGGCCCTCGACGTGGTGCTGTCGCCATGATCTCCAGGCACGTTCGCCACCGGTTGTATGCCCTGGGGTTGCTCGCGCTTGGGGCCTGTCGGACCACCGATCCCGATGACGGGCCGCAGTGGGTCGAGGTCGCCCCCGCAATCGACGGAGGCGTGTTGCTGGCCGCGGCTGCCCTCGGGCAGGACTTGGTGTTCGTGGGCGGTGATCTCTCGTCACAGCCGGGCGTGACACCAGGCGGACCTGGCTACATCGTGCGCCTGCGAGACGGCGCGCTGTGTCGGGAGGACGACGTCAGCGACAACACCCTGTGGTGGATCGCCGCGTCGTCTGACGACGAGTGGTACGCGGTCGGGGAGGCCGGCACCATCCTCCACGAGCGGCAGGGCGAGCGCACCGACGAGAGCGTGCAGACCGAGGCCGTGCTCTACGGGATCTTCGATCAGGGGCAGCGGGTGGTGGCCGTGGGGGGCGACGTCTGGAACTCCAACCACGGCGAGGTCTGGCTGCGAGACGCAGGGGGGTCGTGGTCGGCGTTGGCCACCGATCTTCCCGGGGTCGTGTTCAAGGTCTGGGATCGCTGGCTGGTGGGGGACGGGGTCGCGTGGACGCTGGAAGGGGACACGTTGGTCGAGCACTTTCCTCCGGACCAGGCCCGGCTGCTCACCGTGCACGGTCGTGCGTCCGACGACGTGTGGGCGGTGGGCGGATCGCAACAGCCAGTCTTGCTCCACTGGACCGGGAGCGCGTGGGAATCGATCGACGTGGACCCGCGGTGTTTCAGCTCTGGGCTCAACGGGGTATGGGTCTCGCCGCAGGGGGAGGTCTGGCTGGCCGGGTTCTTCGGCGGCATCGGGATGTACCGCGACGGCACGTGGGAGTGCCCCGAGCGCGGTGTGACCAGTCAGCACTTCCACGCGGTCGTCGGCCACCAAGACTCGCGGTTCTTCGCGGGCGGCGACCTCTTCGGCGCGGGCGACAACATCGGCACGGTGCTCCAGCAGGGCGAGACCGCGCCCGTGGTGGTGTCGTCGCGACTGCCTCCGTGCTGAAGCGATCCGAGCCGGGCCAACGGCATGTCGGGGCGGTCGGCTGAACGGCCAGCGACGAGTGCGTCACCAGGCGCTAGGTGTCCGAAGCCGGATCGCCCGACCGAGGCCCTGATGCTGCCCAAAGATCTCCGTGTGATAGCCGCGCGCTCGGCAGAGATCTTCCAAGTAGGGGGAGGTGGGTACTGGGGGAGACCCCTGCCAAGCACGCGGCATATGTAGAGTCACAACCCAGGTGTCTCGCTATTCACCAACGGTCAAGATCGCCGACGCCGGGCCTGGGTTGAACGGCCGCCCGCGGTTTTGCGGGCGACTTCGCACGCCAGTGGTGTCGTCTTTCCACGAGGGACGCTCCGTCGAGGCGCCGTTGCCATGGTCTCCCGGCGGGTGTTGTCGGGTTGGGGGCGTACTCGTCGACCTCGACGGCGCGAGCATCTCGGGGAGGACGGTGGCCCCGAGCACCGGGCCGTCGAACCCGGGCAGTGGCGCGTCCATCATCTCGGCGATGGTCAGCATCAGGTCGGCCTGCACGGCACGGTCCGGCTGAAGGAACGCAGCACCGCGGCGCCGCCGACTCGATGTGTTGCCGATCACGACGATGGATGGGGATGTCCTCGACCCCGTGGGCGCCGGGTTCCCCCCCGGTCTCGCTCACCCACACGATCACGGTGTGGTCGAGCATGGTGTCGATGCCCTGCACCACCAGCAGGTCGTCCTGCAGCCCCTCGAGTGGCGCCGGCAGCGGGCTGAGCACGAAGTCGTCGAACCCTCCGATCGGGTTCCAGACCTGCGGCTTCGCTCGCGTCGTCCCGAGCCCCACACCGGTGGGATCTCGAGTAACCGCCACGGAACACCCGCTGGCGCCCCGACGAGACGTGGCGCTCCCACCTCGTCATCACGACGCCATAGACCGCAGCACGGCACGACCGGTTGGTCGAGCGGAGACAAAGCGGCGCCCCGACGGGCCCGATGGGTTCATCGGGCGCGTCGAACTTCGCCGCAGGCTCGGCAGTGATCCTCCAGGCAGGGTGATGTGGATTCGCCCGGAAGGACCCTGCCAAGCCCGCAGCACCGACTAGTCACCCGACGGGCGCCTCGCTATTCACTTGCCGGAAAGTCGTTGGAGCGAAGTCGCGCCCTCGTTCACCGCCAGCGCGATTGAGAACCGAATCCATGGCCACTTTGAAAATCTCGGCGCGCGTCGACGAGGTCGGTGGCGCGGCGGTGAGCGTGCCGTCGGAGATCGCCCCCGGGGACGCATTGCGATGTCGCATGAGACCCGGTCGCTCGGTGTTCGCCCATCGGTGCGAACGCGGTGCGGTTGGGCGTTGGTGTACTGCTTGCAGCATGGCGAGTGCATGTCCCGCTGTTCACTGTGCACCCTCATCCTCGTCCCCATGCTCGCGCTCGCTGGCTGCGATGCGCCGCCCGACGATCAGACCACCGATGCGCTGACCCTCGAGGATGACGCGGTCGAGTTGGAGTCATCCCAGAACGATCCTCGCGTGACCGACCAGGCTGCACCCGCCGCTCTTCCGACGGCGGCCGACGATCTCGCGGCCGTGTCGGACCCCCAGGGCGGGTACTGGGGCGGCTGGCAGCCCATCATCCAAGTCAACAGTGGCATGTGCCTCGACGCGGGTGGCGAGGCGGCGGGTTCGTGGGTACGCCAGCACCACTGCCACTTCAGCCAGCGCCAGCAGTGGAAGTTCCTGGTGCAGGCCGACGGCAGCTATTTTCGCATGCAAAACCAAGCCTCGGGGCTGTGCCTCGACAGCGCCAACGGCTGGCTGTCGATACAGCCGTGCGGGAACGGGGCGACGCAGCGGTTTGTCATCCACGACCCGAGCACGCCGGGCCTGCTGATGTTCGAGAGCCTCCACGACCACGAGTGTTGGTCGATCCCTGGCGCGTGGATCGACCCCTATTGGGTCCACGGCTCGATCGCATGCAGCACGACGACCGAGCAGCAATGGGTGGCGGTCGTGCCCGACAACAGCTACGCCTGCGGGCAATGAAGTCTCGGTCGGGGCGCGGGACAAGGCCGAGCCCTGAACACCGACGTCGTCGCTACCGACGGCGCCGGATCACCAGGCCGAGCAACCCGAGCAGGCCCAGGCCGATGGGCAACGAGCGGCCGCGCCCATGTGTGGGCAGCGAGCAGCCGCAGCCGCTGTCACTGTTGCCCGGCACCAATCCCGAGTCCGTGCCCGGCACGCCGACTGTTGCGTCGTCGGTGCCGTTGTTGCTCGTGCCGGGTCCGGGGTCGGTCGTGGCTGGGCCACCGTCACCGGTGGTGTCGTCGCCCGGGGTCGACGTGGTCTCGTCGTTTCCCGGTGGTCCCGTGTCCTCGGTGGCCGACGATGTCGCGGTCGGGTCGGCCTCCACGGCAATGGTCGCGCAGTGGTGGTAGTAGCAGCCGCCCGGATTGTTGAGGGCGTGATTGGACATGAACTGGATGACCTGCAGGGTGCAGTTGGTGCACGACAGGTCGTCGGGGAGCGTGATCTCGATCGTCTGCGGCTCGCTGAAGGGCTGGCTGTGCTCGAACAGTCCGTCCGCCAACACGGGGAATGTGGGCGCCAGATCGATGGGCGCACTCCCGCAGGGGGTATTGCCAGGTGTGACGGGCGGGGGATCGGGGAGCTGGCTGGGG
>JAHZJA010000819.1 GCA_022601155.1 Deltaproteobacteria bacterium
GGGGGTCGAGATCCGCAACCTCCGCCACCTCATCGAGCTCGTCGAGCAGGCCAGCGGTCAGTTCCTCACGTTCCAGGCCGAAGACGGCAGCCGCCTGGTCCTCGATCGTGAGGAGGCTCGGTCTCGCACCGCCTCCATCATGAAGAGCTACGGCGTCCCCGCCGACCGCTCGCCCGAGCTCCGCGGCAAAGCCGTCGACGCGTGACGATACTCCGCTACTGCGCCGCCGCGGCGGCCTGGGGCTGAAGCTTCCACAGCTTCTTCCGGAGGTCTTCGTTGGCTTTTTGCAGCTCTTTGGCCTGCTCGGGGTCTTGCCAGTCCAGCCCCTGCAGGATCGGCTGGAGCGCTTCGTGTCCGCGCTTGTAGTACTGCACCCACTGCTCGTTGCTCAGCGTGGTGCCGTCGGTGTCGAGGCGATCCAGCTCACCGAGGAACTCCTCGAACTGATTGCGCGCCTCCGGCAACGGAATCGAGGGTTCTGGGCGCGGAGCGGGGCCCGGGCGGGCCCGCGCATCGCCCGGGATCGTCACCGGAGCGGACTTGACCCCGCGGGGCCCCGCGCGCTCGGCCCGAGTCGGCGGCCGGCGCCCGACCTCGTCTTCGGCGGCATTGACGGGCTCGGACCGCGCCGGTTCGAGCGTTATCAGCGTGTAGACCGCGTAGCCGATGACCGCAGCGGCCACCAACCCCATCAATACGACCCCCGGTGCCCGCATCGTGAGTTCAGCATACCGTACCCCTGGTCGCGACGCCGGCGATCGT
Organism: Deltaproteobacteria bacterium; assembly: GCA_022601155.1. Lineage (GTDB taxonomy): Bacteria > Myxococcota_A > Polyangia > Nannocystales > Nannocystaceae > Paraliomyxa. The sequence continues at coordinate 763 of JAHZJA010000819.1, forward strand.
GTACGAGAGCCCTCGTTGGGAGGCTCCAATGTCTCAGACCACGGTGTTCGATCAAATCCTCGACGGTACGTTGCCCTGCTTCAAGATCTTCGAGGACGACCACGTGCTCGCGTTGTTGGACATTGCGCCGCTGTCGGAAGGCCACACGCTCGTGATTCCCAAGGAGCGCAAGGCGTTCCTGCACGAGCTGTCCGACAATCAGGCCGCAGCCCTGGGCCGGGTACTGCCTCGGCTCGCCCGTGCGGTGATGAACGCGACCGGTGCGACGGCGTACAACATTCTGCAGAACAACGGTGAGGCCGCGCATCAGGCCGTGATGCACGTCCACTTTCACATCATCCCGCGCATCGAAGAGCGCGGCCTCGGTGTCGGCTGGTCTGCGTCGAGCCTCGCTCCCCAAGCGGCGGTAGGACTCGCCCAGCGCATCGCCGCCGGTCTCGAGTAGCGCGCCGTGGCACTCCGCGATCGCCTGGCCGAGCTCGATCCCCGAGTGCTGGCCCAGCGACTCGCCGCGGATCCACCTCACCGCATCGTTGCTCGTGCGGCGGCCGTCTTGCGCCGCACCGGGATGCTCGAAGCGGGCGCCAACCGGGTCGCGATGGCCCGCGTGGTCTTGCGTGAAGGCATGGGCGTCCGCTCGATGCACGCGATCCATGCGGCCGCGACCCCCGGGCGCACCGCGATCATCGACCGCCACCGACGACTCGACTACGCCGGACTCCTGGCCGAGATCGAAGCCACCGCGCACCTGCTCCACGACGACGGAGCTCGGCGCGGTGAGCCGGTCGGGCTGATGATGGAAAACCGCGCCGAGTACATCGTGCTGTGGATGGCGCTGACACGGCTGGGGATCCCCTGCGCTCATCTGAGCAGCTCGTCCAAGGCCAGCGAGCTGGGGCCGTTGCTCGAGCGCACGGGAATCGTTCGGTTGTTCGTCTCGGAGGCAACCGCTCCCACCGCTGCCGAGTTCGTGCACGAGCACCCCGACACGGGGCTTGCCGTGTTCCATGTGGGGGAGGCTCCGCCCGCGTCGATGCGGCCCTATCGCACGCCCATGCACGCCCGGCTGGGCCGGGGCCCTCTCGGCGCCACCACCGGTGGCGACGCTGCCAGCGTGGTCTACACCTCTGGGACCACCGGGCAGCCCAAGGGCGCGGTGCGAGACCTGGGGGCTCTGGGCCCGCTGGAGCTGCTGCGGATCCTCGAGCGGCTGCCGATGCGCGTGGGCGACCGACACCTCGTGGTGGCGCCGCTGTACCACTCGGGGGCGCAGGCCTTCACGCTCATCAATACGGCGCTGGCCTCGACCCTCGTGCTGCTCGATCGATTCGATGCCGACCAAGCGCTGGCGTTGCTGTCTCGCGAGCGCATCCACAGCGTGTTCATGGTCCCCACGATGCTGCAGCGCATCCTCGATCTGCCCGCCTCGGTGCACGCGCGACGCCCCACTCCCTGCCTCAACGCCATCATCTCTGGAGCTGCTCCGTTTTCGATCGGTCTGCGCGCCCGGGCCATCGAGCGGTTCGGGGCCGGTGCCATCTTCGATTTCTACGGCGCGACCGAGCTGGGCTGGGTGACCCTGGCCGATGGCCATGAGATGTCGGCCCGGCCCGGCACGCTCGGCCGAGCCCTCGGCGGCCAAGAGCTCCGCGTGGTCGACGACGCACGCCAGCCGGTACCGCCGGGGACCATCGGCAAGATCTACACCCGCAGTGCCCAGCACATGCGAGGGTATCTGCGCGACGACGAAGCGACGGCCGAGATCCGCGACCACGGATGGGTGACCGTCGACGACCTGGGCTTCGTCGACGCGGACGGACATCTGTTCCTCACCGGACGCGCGCGTGACATGGTGATCAGCGGCGGCGTCAACGTGTACCCGGCTGAAGTCGAGAACGTGCTGTCGCAGCACGACTCGGTGCGCGACGTGGCGGTGATTGGCCTGCCCGATCCCCAGTGGGGCGAGCGGTTGACAGCCGTGATCGTCCCCGCGCCCGGGTTCGACGTCGCCCAAGTCGCCCAATTGGACGGGTGGTGTCGCGAGCGTCTGGCCAAGGCGAAGCTGCCGCGCCGTTGGGAGACGGTGGACACCTTGCCGCGCAATCCCACCGGGAAGGTCCTCAAGCAGCTGTTGCGGGACCAGTTCGGCGGGCCAGATGGGGCACAGGGCCCCACGAACGTGTCCTCCTGACGGTCGAGATCGCTCCATCCCCGTTCCCAGGGCACTGAGCACGTGCGCAGGGGCCTCGCATCGGGCATGCTGTCAGCGGAACCTCCATCGCGTTTTCCCTTGCTCGCCGCGCACCCACGACCGCGGATCCGGCAAACCCCTACCGCTCCGCTCTCGCCTCGGTTTCACGTCACCGCTCACCCCCCGCCTGCGACCGTGCCCGCGCCCTCCATCGCGTTGGTCTTCACCGACCTCGAC
>JAHZJA010000820.1 GCA_022601155.1 Deltaproteobacteria bacterium
CGATCTTGATGCACATCTTGATGCGCAGGTCGTTGTTCATGCCCACGTCCCAGGCGCTGGCGTGGCACACCACGTCGCGATCGGCGGGTTTCTTGAACAGAGAGCGCTCCCAGAAGGTCTCGGGCAGCGAGTTGAGCCCCAGCGAGGTGAAGAACGACTCTCCGGCCTTCACCATCTTGAGCTCGTCGTAGCCGGCCTTGACCAGGGCCTTGGTCACGTCGAGGCTGGGCTCACCCGGGTAGGGCTCGAGCCACGGGTAGAGATTGGCCCAGTCCTGTGACCACATGTTGCCGGACAGGTGCGCGGGGATGAGGCCGTCCACGGGCACGGCATCGCCGTACTTGTCGTTGAGGCTGGCGCGGACGTGGCAATGGAGCGCGTCGTACAGCGGCTTGACCTGCCCCCACAGCCGCTCCATCTCTTGCTCGAACGCCTGCGGGGTCATGTCGTAGCGCGAGCGCCACACCTCTCCCACGTTGGCGAAGCCGATCGCCTTGGCGCCCTCGTTGCCCAGCTCCACGAAGCGCTGGTACTTGCCGCGCATCGGCACGGACACGGTGCGCCAGTGCTCCCAGGCCGCGAGCTGCTTGGCGGCGTCGCCGTGCTTGGCGGCCTCCTCGGCGAGCACGCCGGACAGCGCCCCCAGATCCTGGCAGGTGTCGGGCTTGGCATCGTCTGCGCACCACTTGCCCTTGCCGTACATGCCTTCGAGGCTGGCGCTGATCTCCGCCAGCTCCTTGCGCTTGGCGTCGTCGTTGGGCGCCGGCAGGGTGGAGGTGAGCTTGAGCAGGTCGATCTGTCGCCGCACGTCGGGGTCGGCGGCCACCCCGTCGTAGCTGGTGGCTTCTCCGATGACCTGGGTCTCGTACTTCATCACCTCGGCATTCGCCGCGGCAGCGAGCTTCTCGTTCTCGTCGGTGATGTCGGTGGCCTTGTGCCACTCGGCTTCGGCCGACTTGGTCCACAGCTCCCGCAGCTTGGCATCGACGGCCGTGGCAAAGACCTTGGCGTCGGCCGGGGTCGGCTTCTTGCCGGCTGCCTTCTTGTCGTCTGCCTTCTTGCCGTCGGCCTTCTTGCCGCCCTCTTTGGTGACCTCGATGGCGATCTTCTTGCTCGTCTCCCCCTTGGTCTCGGCCTTGGCCTTGGCGTCGGGCTTGCCTTGCTTGTCGCAGGACGAGGAGGACAGGCTCAGCACCAGAGCGGGCAAGGCCAGCATGGTGATCGTTCGGGAGGCTCGATGCGCCGACATGTCGCGCGGACGCTATCGCTCGCAAACCGCGCTTGGCAACGGCCCCCGGCCGAGCCCCACCGAACGCAGGGCGTAAGGCCGTTCTCGCCGTTGCGCCGTATCCGCTGAGCCGCGCGCGTCCGCGGCTGGCGGGTTCAAACCCGCGAGTCGTCGTGCGACCGTAAGCCTGCCGATGAGCGAGCGCGACCCCCAGATCTACGTGCTGTACACGGGCGGCACCATCGGAATGGCCGGCCACCCCCTCGCCCCGATGTCCGCCGATGCATTCGAGGCCCTCGTGGCGACCATGCCTGGCTTCACGCCGCCGTGGCTGACGCTGCAGACCCTCGACAACCAGGACTTTCGGGTCCGCTACACCTTCGACGCCTTCGACGATCCCATCGACAGCTCGGCCATGACGCCGCTGCACTGGGTACGGATCGCCCGTCGCGTGCTCGCCCACCACGGTGAGTACGACGGCTTCGTGGTCGTCCATGGTACCGACACGATGGGGTGGACCTCGTCTGCGCTGGCGTTCTTGCTCGAGGGCTTGGCCAAGCCCGTCGTGGTGACCGGCTCGCAGATCCCCCTGGCCCAGACACGGACCGACGGTCTGCGCAACCTGGTCACGGCGATGCACGTGGCCGCGACGACCACGATTCCCGAGGTGGGATTGCTGTTCGACCAGGCGCTGTACCGCGGGTGCCGGGCGGCCAAGGTCAGCACCAACGCGTTCGACGGATTCGCCTCGCCCAACGGTCATCCGCTCGCACGCGCGGGCATCACCATCGAGGTGGACCAGGGCCGAGTGCGACCGGCCCCGCCGTCATCGGTCACCCTCGACGACCCCGCCAATCGCGCCCGCCTGGCACGACGGCTGGTGGAGATCGAGGCCGCATTGCCGACGTTCTCCGTGCTGTCGCTGGCGCTCTTTCCCGGAATCCAACAATCGAACGCCGTCGAGGTCGTGCTGGGCGCGACCGAGCCCCCGGTGCGCGGGGTCGTGCTGCAGGCTTTCGGCGAGGGCAATGCCCCGTCGACGCCGTCGTTCCTCGATGCGCTGCGGCAAGCCCACGAGCGCGGCGTGGTGATCGTGGACGGCACGCAGGTGATGCAAGGCTCGGTCAACGTCGATGCCTATCAGTCGGCATCGGGGCTGGAGTCGGCGGGAGCGATCAGCGGCTACGACATGACGCCCGAAGCGGCGCAGGCCAAGCTCGTCTACCTGCTCGCCCTCGGGCTGGCGCCCAGCGAAATCCGACGGTTGATGCAGCAGGACCTGCGCGGCGAGCTGGAAGCCCAGCCCGGACCGACGCAAGGGCTGACCTTCGCCTCGGGCTGAGCATTGGGATGGGCCGCAGTCGCTCGGTGGGACCGTCGAGCACGACCCCGTCGATGCACCGCCGCAGTGATGTGCTCTCGCCACGACATTCACACCGTCTCGCTCGTCGCTTCACATCGGGTCGGGTACCCTCGCACCGCCACGGGCGGCGAGCCCCGACGCGTGCGGCTCAGCGTGGCGAGCCCGTCGCGAACCACATCGCGTAGTCACCCCGTCGGCCCGCCGCGCCGATGAGAGTCTGGGCCGGCTTCGCTTCGACCCCGTCCGGCCCGCCCCGGTACACGTACGCGTGTCCGATGTAGTCGCCCCCCGTGGGGCTCGCGCTCGCGGGCGCCGCGGACCACAAGTCCGCGAAGCCATCGCCATCGATGTCGCCCGGCCCCACCGCAGTACCGAAGTTGTGCGCGCCCTTGGGCTCGGTGAGCGACCATGAAGGCTTCGCCTCCAGCCCCCCTTTGCCTCCCCGATACACCGCGATCTGGTCGAAGTCGCCGACGGCTACGTCGACGAACCCGTCACCGTCCACATCTCCCACGGGGGTCGCACTCAGCAGTCCAAGGTGGAAGTAGTGCTTGTGGGGTGGACGAAGCACCTGCGACGGGCGCGAAGGCAGGCCCGACGGTGAGCCCAGATACACGAAGGCTCGGTCGGGGTCGCCGGTCGAGCCGTACGCGAACACGACGATGTCATCGAACTGGTCGCCGTTGATGTCACCGAGCCGAGCCGTGGCCGCACTGTCGAAGCGCTTGCCCCGGGGGCCCACCAACGTGGGCCCGGGGCCGGCCTGCAGCCCTCGCGCGCTGCCGGTATGGATCGCCAGTCGTCCGCCGTGGGAACGAAGCACGTCGTCGAATCCGTCGCCGTTGACATCTCCTGCGGCCGTGAACGTGCTGACATCCGCTCGCGGGGTGTGGTCCTCGAAGCTGGGGCTGGCGGCCAGGCCGTCGGCCGAGCCGTTCCATACGTAGAAGTGGTGCTCGTCGGTCGAGCAGTCGATCCGCTGGGGCGGGAAGCTCTCGAGGATCATCGGTGTACAGCGAACCGAGCCGAGCAGGTCCGCGAACCCGTCACCATTGATGTCCCCGGCGGTCTGGAACTGCACCCCGTTGGCCTCCCCATCGGGGTTGACGACCAGCGAAGACAGCTGCGGCGCCAGGCCTTTGGCACCACCCAGCAGCACGCCCGCGCCGCCATCGGTGACGACGACGATGTCCGACAATCCATCGCCGTCGACGTCTCCGGGATGCAGTAGATCGCGCAGCAGATCGTGCGACGACAGGCTCCGCAACGCGATGCTCTGCGAAGCGGGACCCGAGACCAGCCCTGGATGCCCCAGGTGGATGTGGATGTGATCGGTGTCGCCAGTCTCGGACAGCACGACGTCGGCAAAGCCGTCGCCGTTGATGTCCAAAGCCCTGGCCGCCCGACGAGAGGTGGCCCGGAGCGGGTTGGCCGGCACCGAATGGCTCGACGTCGTCGGGGCCGGATGGACGGCTGCGCCCGCGGAATCCGCGGAGCCGGGAGCCGAGGCTACAGGCGACGCGACCGGCTGTCGCGATGCACATCCGACACACGATAGGCTGAGCAAGCCAACAACGAAGTCAATGGAGCGCGGGGTCATGGTGCCCTCGAACGTCGGTCGCCTCGGCCGCCTTACGCACGAGCTGTCAAAGACCCAATATCGACGTAGCGCGTTGACGCCCCTGTGGCGGTCCCGTTGTCGCGAGCCCCGCCTCAGTCGCGAAAGGTGAGGTTGATCCGTGCCTGGCCCGTCGAGGGATCGATGACCTCGATGTAGCGGCCCGCCGCCTCGCGTCCACGCACCACCACATGACCGTGGCGTTCGCCCAGCTCCACCTCGTTGAAATACTCCGAGTGGGCGATGGATCCCAGGCCACGCACCCGCGCCGAGCCCGTGATCTCACCTGCGTCGGGGTCGACGCTCAACAGCTCGACGCCGCTGGCGACCGCACAGTAGTGCGCCACCCACAGCTGCCCCTGGACGATGCGCATCGCCGCTCTCCCGCACGAGCCCTCGCTCCGGATCGTCGTGCTCCACAACGATCGCGTTCCGTCGAGACGCTCGAGCGTCGCGGAGCCTCCGGCGTGCCCCGGCTCGGTCAGCACGTAGCGCGCGGTGCCATGCGCCAGCTGTGAGGGGGTCTCCGACAGATCGAAGGGAGCGTCGGACGGCTTGCCGTCCCACTCGAGCGCGGCGAGGCGTGGATCGGGGAAGGTGAGGCTACGCGGCTCGCCGCTACTGGGGTCGAGCACCTCCGTGTAGCGCCCGCTGGACTCGTCCCCGTAGACCACCAGGCCACGATCATCGAGCTCGATCTGGGTCTCGTTGCGGTACTGAGAGTGGTCGATCGGCCCGAGCCCTCGCAGCGGCCGCGTCCACAGGACGATCCCGGTCCCGAGGTCCACCGCCGCCGCCGAAGCACCCGACGCGATGGCACTGTGGGTGACGGCATAGACCCGCTGGCCGTCGCCGGTCACGACCCCCGCGGGTACGAACGGCTCGCCCAACGACGCCTGCCACCGCACGGCGCCCTCGCCATCGAGCGACACCAGGCCAAAGCGACCATCGGTATCGTGCGGGATACCCGGAGCGCGGAGGGTCCGCAGCTCCACCCGCCCGTCGGCAACCTCCACGGTGGTCCGCCCCGCCAGGCTCTGCGACCACCCGCTGGCGCCGCGGTCCCACCTCCACAGATCCGCCGCCGTCCCTGGGCCCACCCACGCCGTGGGTGCCGGCACCGAAGGCGTGCCGCGCTTGCCGGGAGGTCCGCCTTCGGCCGGGCCGTGAGGACGCCGTGGGGTGCAGGCTACGGCGAGGATCGGGAGCGAGGCGAGGAGTTGACGACGGAGCATGGGCGTCCAAAAACGAACGATCGACCGACGGACTGGAGTCTACGCGTGGTGCCGTCGGGACCAACCACGTGCCCACGACCAGCGGCCGACCCGAGCCCCAACGGCGTCTAGGCCGCTCTACGGCTGCGATTCGATGATCGCGATGCCAGGGACCATTGGCCCGTAGGTCAGCAGCGCGTCGGCCAATCCATCCCCGTTGAAGTCGCCCAGCTGGATGTCCTCGACCGCAGACGGCACCCCCACGACGACCGGTGCGTCGAATCCGCCATCGCCACCGCTGGCGTAGAACGCCACCTCATAGACCGCCCCCGACCGACGTACCATGGCCAGGTCGTCGATGCAGTCGCCGCTGAAATCACCGGTCGCAACCCCCACGACGTCGCCGGCCAGCGGCGCGATGTCGGGCACCAGCCCGCCCGCGCCGTCGTTGAGCAGGATGTAGACCTCGTCGTTCGGGCTAACCGAGGCCACCACGTCCATCTGCCCGTCACCATCGAAGTCCCCGGTCTCGACGTCGTTGGGTCCGTCGCTCCCGGGGCCAGTGGTGGTGGAGTTGTCCAGGGCGAGGCTGCCGTTGCCCGGGTTGAGGAACACTCCCACGTTGTTGGTGTCGAAGAAGCTCGAGACGAGATCGATGGAGGTTCCCATCATCGGCGCCAACGCGATGTGCTCGGCTCCAGCGACGGTACCGTTGAGGGCAAGCACGGTCGGCGGGTTGAAGTTGGCTCCGGTCCCGAACAGCACGTGGACCGCATCCCAGACGGGAACGACCAGGTCACCATCCCCATCGTTGTCGAGATCGCCGATCTCGATGTCCGTCGCGGGACCACCGACCGCGCCGCTGTCGCTGAACGCGAAGCCCCCGGTGCCATCGCCCGAGTAGATCCGATAATCGGCGCCATTGTTGGTCAACGCCGCCAGATCGAGGCTGGCGTCGGCGTTGATGAAGCCCAGCGCAATGCCGCGCACCGAGAACCCATTGAGCGCCACCGGGTTGGTGAACGTCCCGTCTCCGTTGCCTCGATACACCAAGATTTGATTGCCCTCGGGGTCCGCCACCGCGAAGTCGAGATTGCCATCGTCGTCGACATCACCGACCGACAGCTGGCGTGGAGTCCCACCGTCCGCGATCCCCACGGGGACGGCTGCGAAGCACACCTCGCCTTCGCCGACCATGCCATCGTTGCAGGCCACCGGCGCGCCGGGGTCTGCACACCCGATCTCACCACCCGTCGTGCCGTCTTCGGTGGTCTCGGCCCCATCGCTCGTTGCATCACCATCGGTCGTCGATGTGGCTCCGGGCGTATCGGTCGTCGATGTGGATGGAGACGACGACGACCCGCCCGGAGGCGGCGACATCGTGGAATCGCCCTCGGCGGTCGAGCCGGCGGTACCGGATCCATCATCCGTGTCGAGCGGCAACCCGGAGGGGCACCTTGAAACAGGCCGAGGCGGCCAAGGCAGTAACGACGAGCAGGGAGGATCGACGTGGCATTGGAGGTTGTCTCGCGGGCGCCGACGAGGGTGAAACCACGCTCGCGGCCCAGCATTGTTGGGTCTAGGGAGGAGGCCGACCCGCGCATGCAGACCGCATGGCGAGCAACGACAACAAGGTGGAGACAGCCCCGGTCATTTGTGACCGACGCCCTCGTTTTTTTGGTCGCCGTGGC
>JAHZJA010000821.1 GCA_022601155.1 Deltaproteobacteria bacterium
GGAATCCGAAGTAGCCGTCGTCGATGTAGTCGCAATAGGCGGTGACGTCATCGGCGGGGGGAAGCTCGATGTCCTCGAACAGGCAAAACGCCAGACCGGCCCCGTTGTCCGTATAGCGAGCTTCGGCCGGGCACATGTCCCACGAGTAGCCGAAGTAGCCGTAGTCCAGCCAATGACAATAGGGCTCGAGGTTTTCGGCTTGGGGAAGGTCGAGCCCGTCGAAGATGCAAAAGTCGAGGCCGGCCCCATTGCTCGACGCGTAGGCGCCGTCGGGGCAGTCGTACGACGCGGTGCCATCGGAGGCTGTCCAGTGAAAGCCGATGAATCCGTCGGCGAGCCAGTGACAGTAGGGTTCGACGTCGTCGGCAGCGGGCAGGGTGAGGCCTTCGAACACGCACCACGCCTGGCCGGCTCCATTGACGGCGTAGCGAGCGTCATCGGGGCAGGGGGTCGCCAGCGCGGGACTGGGCCAGGCGATCGCAGCGACGAGCGAAGCATGGACGCCGCAGCGTCGAAGGGCCGAGACCAACGAGATGGGAATGCGCGTACTCATCGCTCCCGCCCACTGCAAGCCACGGACCACGGCCCGTACGCGGGGCTCTCGCCCTCTGGGACGGGTCTACGGTCGGCGATGAGGCGCGCGTCTCATGGGACACGCACGGGGTCGACCCCGAGACGTGGCCGTGCCCAACTCATGATGTCGACTGGGGGGCGGGTGGTGACCGGTGGGGGGTGAGGTCGGGCGCGTCGGTCGATGCGCTGGCGGTGAGCGAAGCGTCGCCGCGGTGGAAGAAGCTTCCCGCCTCGACGCACAGGGACAGGGTCATGGTGGCGGCACAGATGATGGTGACGATTTGAGCGAGCATGGTGATGAATCCTCGGGACCCATCATGGATGGCGCGCCTGCATTTCTGACAGACGTGCCGCCCCGGACCGCGGGTTTCATTCGCGGAGCGGCAGCTCGATCGCGATGACCCATCGGGGATCGGCACCGACCTCATAGACCGGGCCGGGCGTCAGCACCCCGGTGGTGTCGTCGACGCTGTAGCTGGCCACCATGCCCGAGTCCTGCCCGGCTGCGTAGACGTAGCGCCCGCGTGGCGAGACCTCGAACTCCCGGGGGCGGGGCTCGGTGGGCACCTGGCCGAGGTCCGTCAGGTCTCCGGTCGCGGGGTCCACCGCAAACATTGCCAGGCTGTCGTGGCCGCGGTTGGAGACGTAGACGAAGCGTCCGTCGGGGGTGATGTGCACGTCGGCGCATGTGTTGTCGTCGCCAGGGAAGTCGCCGGGGAGCGTGCTCACCGTGCTCTGCAGGGTCAGCTGACCGGTGGCCGTGTCGAACGCATAGGTACTGACGGAGTCGGAGAACTCATCCGAGACGTAGGCGTGGTCGCCGTCGGGGTGCATCACGATGTGGCGGGGACCCGCGCCGGGCATCGAGGCCACCTGCGGCACTGCGTTGGCCGTCACCATGCCCGTGCTGGCGTCGAACGCATACTGGCCGATGACGTCAGGGGTGCGGTGTGGCACGAGCACCCAGCCGTTGGTGGTGTCGGTGATGATCGAGTGGGGCTCTTGGGGGGTGCCCAGCCGTTGCGACTCGGGGCCACCGAGGCCACCGTCCGCACCCAGGGGGAAGACCACCAGCTCGTCGCCCCCGAACGTGGACGACAGCAGGTGCCCACCGGACTGATCGATGTGCAGGTAGACGGGGTTGAAGCCAAGGTCGACGCTGCCCAGCGGGCTGAGCTCGGCGGTGCTGGGGTCGATGGCATGGGCTTCGGCGCGCTCCTGACCCCCCATCACGCCGAGGTACAGCGCCCGGTGCTGAGGGTCGACGGCCATCGGTCCGACGGCAGCCCCCACGTCGAGCTCGCGCTCGAACGTCAGCGCGCCCGTGCTCGGTTCCATCGACCACGTCGACACCACACCACCGCCCGCGACGTACACCCAAAAGGTGCCCTCGGGGACCTCGGGTTCGCCCGTGCTGTCACCCGAGGTCGAGTCGGGATCGACCGATCCCGTGCTGGAGCTGGAGGCGCTGTCCATGCCAGTGGGTGCGGTCGTGGCCCTGCCGCTGCTGTCCGCCGCGGTGCCGCTGGTTCCACCGGTCGTGCTGGTGGTGCCGTCGCCGCTGCCGTCGTCGCCACACCCCATCGTGGTGCAGACCAGAGCCGAGTTCAGGGCCATTGCCATCGCTACCCGTGCCGTCGCGTGCATCGTCATCATCTCCGCTCGTCGCGACGCCACGGTAGCGCACTGGTGCCCGGAGGACTTCGACCGTGGTGCGGGCGCCCAAACGTGCGATGGCGGTGCGCGAGACGACATCGTTGCTTAGCCGTCTGATTTCCTCGCGTTGGAGCGCGGCGGCACCAACCCGGTGTCGCGCTCCATCGGTTGGCACCGTTCGGCGACCTACCATTTGGTCGCAGGCCAATCGTCGACGTTCACGGCGCGCCGCGACGCGGCTGGTCGTCGTTGGCTTGGGAAGTCAGCGCGGCGCACCCCGGGATGTTGGTGAAATCGCCCTGGGCGCTGAGTTTCCCGTCGTCGCGGACCGCCGACAACGTCCCGCTCATTCGCCATGTTCCGGGGGCACCGCTCGTGTCGATCTCGGTGATGAGCACGGTGCCCGACCACTGGGGGTCGAAGTCGTTGTTGATGGTGTTGGCGGAGATTGGGTACTCGCCTGGGCCATCGACGACGGGCAGCCAGGCGACGAGCCCGCCGCCGCCCCAGGGGTGGTACTCGGCGAACTGCGTGTGGCTCCATCCCGCGATGCCGAGGATACCGTTGCTGAACGCCATCGCTAGCTGGTCCTGTGCGATGCCGAATGCTCCGGTCGACAGCAACAGGTCGCCGCCGATGGGAGCGTTGCCCTCTTGCAGCGGGCACGACTCGGTGAAGGTCGGGCAGCCCAACCTCGGCTCCAGGCATTCCCAGTAGTATTCCTCGACGAACCCGCAATCGGGGCCGATGCAATCGCACAGCTGCTGGCATCGGTCGCCCGTCCAGGCCCAGACGAAGTTGTCTCCCTCGGGCGGAATGCCACAGTCTTCGGCGACGTCGAGTGCTGCGCACACCTCGGGCGGCTCGGTGTTCTCGCCGTCGGTACCGGGGCCAGTCGGGGTGCTGGTGTCGCCATCGGTCGACGTGTCGCCGTCGGTCGACGTGTCGTCGTTGCCGTCGTCGCTGGTGGTCGAGGATGTCGGCGAGGGAGGCGTGGCCGTGTCGGCCCCCATCGTCGCGGCGGGGTCGGTCCCCGGGTCAGTCTCGGTGGGCTCGATCTCGCCGACCGGGGTGGAGGGCGCAGGGCACCCCGTCGACATCGCCGCAACAGCAAGGACAAGTACGAATCGGTTCATGATGGTCGTTGCACCGCAAGGCGATCGAGCTCGTCACTGTGGGCAGATGGGGTTGGGCGGATGGATGCCCGCGAGTCCGCGGGCGAGGATGGTCGCGGCTCGCTCGTCGCCCTGGGCACACTTGACCGCGATCTCCAGTCGGGTTCGTTCGGGAGCAAGCAGGCTCGACGAGAAGGTACGAGCGTGGGTGCGCAGCAGCGTCGCGGCCGTGGTGGGGTTGCCTTGGTCCAGAGCACGCCGAGCCTTTTGAAGCAGACGCGTTTGTTCGGCCAGATCGTCGGCGTTGGCGTGTGCGGGAACGGCCCGGGTCGACGGCGAAGGCGAGCGGCTGGGGGTGGTCGCATCGGTTGCGGGGCGCGAGCCCACGGCGGTGGCCGTCGACGGCACCGCAGGCGCGCGGGGGACAGCGGCGGCGGCGGCGGATGTGGCTGCGATGGGACGATCAGGTGCACGCGGTGTCGGCGGTACGACGGTCTCGTTACGACCGGGCACGACGGTCGGCGTGGGTGGATCGAGAGTACTGGCCGAGGTCGCAACAGCGGCGACGGGCGGGCGATCGTCACCGGAAGGCGGCGGGCTGCGGCCGAGCACCAGGGCCATCGCACCCGCGGCGAGGAGACCACCTGCGACGGGCCACACGGCGGCCGGGACCGACAGCGCGACCGCGGCCGTCTGCACCGTCTTGGCCTCGGCCATCAACACCGCGAGTGCGCGACGAC
>JAHZJA010000822.1 GCA_022601155.1 Deltaproteobacteria bacterium
AACGGTGCTGGAGCTGCTGCTCCCCGGCAGCGGGGACCAACGCGGCTACACCGACCGTCCCAACGACGCCACCGCGGCGTCCAACGCCAAGACCCGGGACAAGCTGCGGGAGCTGCTTCGCGCGGGCAAGCTCGACGAGCGGGAGGTCGAGGTCGAGGTCGAGGAGTCGGGCGGAGGGGTTCAGCTCCTGCCTGGGATGCCCATGGGCGAGCAGATGGGGCAGCAGCTCCAGGACTTGCTGGGTCGGATCGGCCGTCGCAAGCACAAGCGCACCGTCTCCGTCGTCGAGGCGCAGCGCCTGCTGGTGGAGGAAGAGGCGGCCAAGCTGGTCGACAACGACGCGGTGGCCCGGGAGGCCGTGCGCCGAACCGAGCAGCTGGGGGTGGTGTTCCTCGACGAGATCGACAAGATCTGCAGCCGCGAGAACGTTCGTGGCAGCGATGTCTCCCGCGAGGGCGTCCAGCGAGATCTTCTTCCGCTGGTCGAGGGCAGCACTGTCACCACCAAGTACGGCCCCGTTCGCAGCGACCACATCCTGTTCATCGCGGCCGGAGCGTTCCACGTCTCGAAGGTCAGCGACCTCATCCCCGAGCTCCAGGGGCGCTTTCCCATCCGGGTCGAGCTCGACTCGCTGGATGCGGCCGACTTCATCCGGATCCTGCGGGAGCCCGACAACTCCTTGCTCAAGCAATACTCGGCGTTGATGGCCACCGAGGGCGTGGAGCTGTCGTTCGACGACGAGGCGGTGGATGCCCTGGCCGACACCGCCTGGCGGGCCAACACCACCCTCGAGAACATCGGCGCGCGTCGGCTTCACACGGTGATGGAGCGGGTGCTCGAGGAGCTGTCGTTCGAAGCGAGCGAGATTGGCCAACGCGAGATTCGGATCACCGCGACGTACGTCCACGAGCGTGTCGATGCGCTGCTCGAGGACCAAGACCTCTCCCGTCACATCCTGTGACGGCAGCGGGGGCCGCCGGTTGGTTGACGGTCGACATCAGAGCGCTGCGCCAAATGTTTCGTCGCGCTCATCACGGAGGCTCACGGCGTCGACAGCGGCAAAGGCTCACAAAACTCCAAATTAGGTCTTGCCGCTACGAGGGTTTTGTTGGACTGTGGGTCGGCTTTCTTCCCGAGGGATGACACGACCTATGAAAACCAAGTCCTTATTTGCCATCCTGACTGTCGCCGGATTGGCGTTGGGCGGCTGCGGCACCGTCGACGACGCCCAGAACTCCGACACCGGAGCGACCCCCAGCGAAGATACCGGGACGACCGGAGGCCCCAACACGTCTGGGCCGCCCCCGGGCGAGACCGATCCCGATCCCGACACCGGGGCGTCCTCGGGCGAGGCCTCCACCGGTGAGGCCATGACCACGGGTGTCGGATTCATCGAGGATCCAGATGGCGGCGGGATCAGCTTCGAGTGCGACATCTTCGCGCAGGACTGCCCCGACGGCGAAAAGTGCATGCCGTGGTCGAATGACGGCGGAGCGTGGAACGCGACCCGCTGCTCCCCGATCGCCGAGAACCCCGGTCAGCCGGGCGACGAATGTGCCGTGGAGGGGTCGGGGACCTCGGGCATCGACGATTGTGACGTCGGTGTGATGTGCTGGGACGTCGACGGGGAGACCAACATGGGCACCTGCGTGGCCATGTGCACGGGCGATGCCGCCAACCCCATCTGCGAGGACCCAGACACCACCTGCTCGATTGCCAACGATGGTGCGATCGTCCTGTGCCTGCCGGTCTGCGACCCGCTGCTGCAAGACTGCCCCGAGGGCCAGGCGTGCTACCCCGTGGCCGAAGACTGGGTCTGCGGTCCCGATGCATCGGGCGAGATGGGCACGTACGGCGATCCGTGCGAGTTCATCAACGTGTGCGATCCGGGCCTCATCTGCCTGGGCGCCGCGGCGACGCCCAACTGCCAGGGCGCGGGTGGATGCTGCACAGAGGTGTGTGACATCAGCGACCCGGCTGGCGACGCGCAGTGCACCGGAGCACCGCAGGGACAGACGTGCCAGGTCTGGTACGAGGAGGGCGCAGCACCTCCGGGATATGAGGACGTCGGCGCGTGCTCGTTGCCCGCGTGATGTCCTGATTCAACCAAATCGACACCGTCCAATGACGGGGGGTCGATGAACGAGAGAGGCGGTCCAGCGGTGGGCCGCCTCTTTGTTTCGTCACCCTCCAGGAAATCGCCAGCGGAGGCACCCTCCGCGGATGAAAACGGCGCCGATACAGCGTCCGAGGTCCAATTCGCGGATCTGGTGGCGCTGAATCGAATGTGAGAAATCTACTGTTTGAAACCGCACTGGAGGCAAGCCGGTCGGCTGGAACGGCGAGCGGTTTCATATCCGTTCAAAATCGCTGGGTTTTTCCCAAGATTATCCGCACGTGGAATCCCTCACTTTGTCGGGTATATGGTTTTCACCACCCCAAAAGGCCTTGCGGAGCGTTAGGTTTTGGTGGATTCTCGCCACGACCTGATGGCACGTCACGTAGGGGATGCGTGACAAGCTGACAATTCCGACTCTTCGCCCTCGCGGGTAAACGGGACCAAGGCGACTGGGCGGGTCGATGATCCAAGGGACGAACAATCAAATGAACAAGAAGATCCTATGGTCTGTTTTGCTTTCTGCGGGTTTTGCGCTTGGCGCCTGCGGAACTGTTGACGACGCCGGTAGCAACAGCGAGTCCGGCCAGACCCCGGCCGAGTCTAGCGGCGGCGCAGCCACTGTTGGTCCCATGACCGGCGGTCCCACCCCGATGACGGGCGGCATGGCCACTGGCAATGCCACCGGCATGGCCGAGACGGGCATGGCCGAGACCGGCATGACCTCTGGCGTCGGCTTCATCGAGGATCCGGACGGCGGCGGTGTCAGCTTCGAGTGCGACATCTTCGCGCAGGACTGCCCCGAGGGCGAGAAGTGCATGCCGTGGTCGAACGACGGCGGCGGTGCTTGGAACGCCACTCGCTGCTCGCCCGTTGCCGACAACCCCGGTCAGGCGGGCGACCAGTGCACCGTCGAGGGCTCCGGCACCTCCGGCATCGACGACTGCGACCTGGGCGTCATGTGCTGGGACGTCGATCCCAAGACCAACATGGGCACCTGCGTGGCCATGTGCACCGGCGACGAGGCCAACCCGATCTGCGAGGATCCGGACACCACCTGCACGATCGCCAACGACGGCGCCATCGTCCTGTGCTTGCCCGCTTGCGATCCCATCCTGCAGGACTGCCCCGAGGGCCAGGCTTGCTACCCGATCAACGATGCGTTCGCATGTGCTCCCGATGCATCGGGCGAGATGGGCGTCTACGGCGACCCTTGCGAGTTCATCAACGTGTGTGACCCCGGCCTCTTCTGCCTGGGCGCCGCTGCAACCCCGAACTGCCAGGGCGCAGCCGGTTGCTGCACCGAGGCCTGCGACCTCGCCGATCCGGCTGGTGACGCGCAGTGCACCGGTGCTCCGGACGGCCAGACCTGCCAGCCTTGGTACGAAGAGGGCGCGGCCCCTCCAGGATACGAGGACGTTGGCGCCTGCGCGCTTCCGGCCTGATCCGGACCACGCCTAGCGCGTGATGGAGAGGGGGCTGCCCAGTGGGTGGCCCCCTTCTCTAATTTGGGCGGATCTGCCAGGCGGCCGGTCCTTTGCTCCTTGCAGTCACCAACCTCGAGCGCGGCCAAGCAAAGCGGCGCTCCAGGGCCACGAACCCTACGTCCGATGCCCTTCGTGGGGTTTTGAAATTTGAAATGAAAGAAATATTAGTTATTGTAGTTGAATGTTAGTTATTGTGCTCTAAGGTGTTT
Organism: Deltaproteobacteria bacterium; assembly: GCA_022601155.1. Taxonomy (GTDB): domain Bacteria; phylum Myxococcota_A; class Polyangia; order Nannocystales; family Nannocystaceae; genus Paraliomyxa. The sequence goes on from JAHZJA010000822.1 coordinate 3,813, forward strand.
CTATAGTTTTTGGCGAAGGTAGACCCGTAGCCCACGCCAAGGAGGAGGCACCCATGCGACGTATCCACCATATCCAAGCGTTCTGGGCGTTGGCCCTCCCTGCCGCGATGTTGCTCGGCGGCTGCCCCGACGGAGGCAAGGCCTCCGGTGACGACGACAGCCTGACCGGGGACGAGAGCACCAGCGGTGGACAGCCCGAGCCGACAGGCACGGAGCCTCCTCCGCCCGATGATGGCGCAACCGATGGGATGCCCGGTACGGGCTCCGAGACGGGGATCATCTTCATCGATCCCATCGACGACCCCATCGCCGACTGCGACGTGTGGGCGCAAGACTGTCCTGCGGGCGAAAAGTGTATGCCGTGGGCCAACGACGGCAGCAACATCTGGAACGCGCTCCAGTGCGTGGACGTCGTCGACAAGCCGGACCAGCCTGGTGACGAGTGCGAGGTCATGGGCAGTGGGGTCAGCGGTCTGGACACCTGCGATCTTGGTGCCATGTGCTGGGACGTCGACAACGAGACCAACATCGGCAACTGCGTCGCGATGTGTCTGGGCGACCAGGAGAACGCGTTCTGCGACGAGCCCGACCACACCTGCGTCATCGCCAACGACGGGGTGCTGACGCTGTGCCTGCCCGAGTGTGATCCGCTGATCCAGACCTGCGCGATCGGGCAGGGGTGCTTTCCGATCAACGACTCCTTCACCTGCGCGCCCGATGCCTCGGGCCCGACGCTGGGTGTCTACGGCGATCCCTGCGAAGCGATCAACGCCTGCGATGCGGGTCTGTTCTGCGCCAACGCAGCCGTCGTGCCGGGCTGTGCGGGCTCGGCTGGGTGCTGCTCGGACTTCTGCGATCTCGACGCCCCCGTGCCCGAAGACGACTGCACCGGGGCACCAGCCGGACAGGAGTGCACGCCGTGGTACGCCGAAGGGGAGGGCCCACCCGATCTCCAGGCGGTCGGCGCCTGCGTGCTGCCGGCCAGCTGAACAGGACTCTCGTGCTCGTGGCGGTGAAGGGGTCGGCGCAGACCCATCGTCGCCACGCTGGGGCCCCGCGGGCGTTTGGAAGCGTTCGATGCCCAGGGCAAGCCAAGGCTTGTTGCTCGCGCCCGCGGACCCCGGCCATTTTCGATGGCCGGTCAGGCCACAATCACGCGCCCTTGATGCTCGGCAGACGCGAGACGTGCAGGTCGAAGCGTAGATCGACCAGGCGGTCGTGCGAGGGCCCCGTGACGTGCCACTGCAGCGTGGCGCGGTTGGACCGGTTCTCGACGGCCTCGAAGTAGAGGTAGCCCCGCATCTGGGTGCCCGGCTCGAGCACGCCCCACGGCAACGCACGTTGGGCCACGTTGCCGGGCGCCACGATGGGCTCGAACTCGACCGGGCCGCCGGGATCGTAGTCGCGGTGGTAGACGCGGCCGTACCCGGCATCGACGGACTCGGGATCGGCCAGCTCGAACACCGCCCCGGCGTCATACAGCTCGTACTGGAATCCGCGCTCGTCCTGGAGGTGGAAGTCG
>JAHZJA010000823.1 GCA_022601155.1 Deltaproteobacteria bacterium
GCTGGTGCCCATCGTCAGCGCTGGCTCGCACGAGACGTTGATCGTCCTGCACCAGGGGCGACGCCTCGCCAAGGCGCTGCGGCTGCCCCGATGGGCGCGGCTGCACTCGCTGCCGATCATGCTCGCGTTCCCGTGGGGCGTGATGGCGGGTCCGACCTGCGCGCTGCCCTATGTGCCGCTGCCCGCCAAGGTCACCGTCGAGCTGGGCGACGCGATCCCCACCCGGTTTTGTGCGCGCGACGATGCGCTCTACGATCAGGTGGAAGCGACCATGCAGGACATGCTCGAGGATCTGTACGCCGAGCGCCTGCTGCCCATCTTGGGCTGAGACCGTCGCTCGCCACGGTTCGAGCGTGAATCCCTACGTCGGGGTCGCGCTGGTGCGATATGCCCCCACGTGTACGCGCGATCGTATGTGCTCGGGAAATGAGTTCGCCCGCGTGCCGGTTGGCCGTCGATGTCGCTGATGACCGGCCTGCGCTGGTGCAGCACACACGGGAACACGGACACGACCAATGGGAACACTCCAACGCATCTCGATGATGATCCGCTCGAACCTCAACGAAATGGTGAGTCGGGCCGAGGACCCGGCGCGCATGCTGGACCAGATCATCTACGACATGCGGACCCAGCTGGTCGACGCCAAGCGGCTGGTGGCCGTGGCCATCGCCGATGAGCGTCGGGTCCGTCGCGAGCTCGACACGCACACGCAATCGGCGGCGGGCTGGGAGCAACGCGCAATGCTGGCGATTCGGTCGGGTGACGACGTGCTCGCGCGGCAGGCCCTGCACCGCAAGGGCCAGCACGACGAGCTGGTCACTGCCTGGCATGCGCACTGGGTGCAACAAAAGCAGGGCACCGATGCGCTGCGCGGAGCTCTGACGGCGCTGTCGAACAAGATCGACCACGCCGATCGTCAACGCCGATTGCTGGTGGCTCGTGCTGCCCGAGCCCAAGCTCAGATGGCGATCAACCACACGCTGTCCACGCTCAACGGCGCATCGCCCTGGGGCACTCTGGAGCGCATGGAAGATCGCGTGGTGCAGATGGAAGCGCAGGCCGAGGCCTACGCCGAGCTGTCGCCCGACGAGGGATCGCTCTAGTCTCAGTTCAAGGCGCTCGAGGCCAGCCAGGGCGTCGAGGACCAGCTGCACGCCCTCAAGCGTCAGATGGGCCTGCCCGCCGCGCCTGCGCACCGCTCGTTGCCCGCCCACGCGCCGGTCGTCGAGCACTGAGCCCGGTCGCTACGGCGACGACGGCGAGCTCGCCGCGACGCCCAGTACCTGCCACGACTGCGGGTCCTGGGCGAACGCCACCACCTGCATCGTCGAGCGGTCGTCGATGTCTTGGACCGACAGCGATGCCCGACATCGAGTCGTGCCCGAGGCCGGCACCGCGCATGCTCGCGCCAGGTCGCGGACCACGAACTCGCCCGACAGCACACGTCCCGCATTTTCTCCGCGTGGCACCCGGGTTCGGTGTCCGCTGTCGGTCACCGCCACCATCACCACCGCGCGGTCGGCTGTCTGGGTGTTCGCCCACTGCGGCTCCACCTCCACGCGGACTCGATCGTCGTCGAGTTCGGTGTGCAGCGTCAGCGTCATCGCATTGGCCTGGTGACCGGCGTCGGCCACGGCGGTGGCCATGCGGTGACCGCTCGTGCCCACGCCGCGGTCCTGGCCGTCCAGCAGCACCTGCGGTGTGTACAGCCGGTTGCTGCCGATGGCATCGGCGTAGTCGCGCTGGCGCTGCGTCCACCGGGGGTTGCTGAATGGATCCGGCCAGCCCAGCGAGTTCCAGTAGTCCACGTGGTAGACGAGCGCGATCACGTTGGGGGCGTCGGCATCGTGTACCGCGCGCCGCACCAGCTCGTCGGCGGGAGGGCACGACGAACACCCCTGCGAGGTGAACAGCTCCAGCAGCACGGGCGCGGTCTGGGAGTCCGCTGTTTGTGGGCTCGGATCACGGGAGGCTCGGGGCTCGTGCTCGCACGCTGCACCGAGGGTCAGCGGATACAGCACAGCGAAGGCAACGGCAGCGGTACGCACGACAGTGGTACGCGGTTGATCCCCGATCGGTTTCACCTCCGCGGGCTCGGGGCCTCGTCGTTGACCGGAGGGGTCACTGCTGCACGTAGCGGATGCGCTGATCGACGTCGGGCGGCGATGGTTCGTCGGACGACCCGTCCGCCCATTCGATGCGCAGCGCGGTGATCGTGGTCGATGCGCCCAACCCAAAGTGGCACGGCGTCTCGCCTCCCGCCCCGAGCGATGGCCGATTGGTGTGGAAGCAGGTCTGCGTGCGCCCGTCGGCGGTGAGCTCCACGATGGCCCCCACCGCCTCCCGGTTACCTCCGCGGCCTTGCAGCTCCACGTCGATCCAGTGGTTGCCCAGCGGTCGGGCCGCGACGTTGTGATAGACGCGCAGCGGATCGCCCCACGCGGTGGTCACCGGTTCCCACGCGCCGTCACGGTCGAGGTCCACCAGCGCCGAAGCCTTGCCGTGGGCCGGGTCGGCCAGACCGCTGCGCCAGCTGATGTCTTCGAAGGTGCCGTCGCCCCGGTTGTCGAACATCGCGTCGGGGATCGGGGCATTGCCCTTGATGCGCCCGCCCGAGAAGTACAGATCGAGGTCACCGTCGTCGTCGTGGTCCCACAGATGCGTGGCCCAGGTGATCGAGGTGCGGTCCCACGGCAATCGGGCGCGCTCGATCCCTGCTTGGTCGGACACGTCGTGAAACTGCCCGGTCCCGTCGTTGAGCAGCAGCACGTTGGCACCGATATTGGAGAAGGCCATGTCGACCGAGCCGTCGCCGTCCACATCGCCCAGCGCCAGGCCCATGCCGTTGACCCCGGGCAAGGCCACGCCGGACTCCTCGGCGACGTTGGTGAAGTTCCAGGCCTGCGGGGTGTCGCCAGGGCCGTCGTTGCGCCACAGGGCGTTGGGGAAGCCGATGGCACCCCCCACCGCGTCGTTGATGACGACGAGGTCTTGGTCGCCGTCGCGCTCGATGTCGACCCACGATGCCGAGAAGCCGACCGACTCGAGGACCGGGCCCCCCAACTGTGCGGTGCGCTCGACGAATACGCCCGCTTCGTTGCGATACAGGTGATCGCGCGCCCGCACCTCACTGCCCTGCGTGGGGAAGCAAAACGCGTGGTTGACCACGTACAGATCGAGATCGTCGTCGCCGTCGTAGTCGCCGAACGCGACGCCCATCGTGCGCTGGTTTTCGACGCCCAGGCCGAGCTCGGCCGTCACATCTTCGAACGACGCGGTGCCGTCCTCGATCAGTCGGTTGCGGAACACCCGGTTGGGCCCGCGGCGGCCGACGAACAGATCGACATCCCCGTCGCCCTCGATATCGACGAACGTCGCCATCGCGGTGGATGTCAGCCCGTCCAGGCCCAGGGCCTCGGTCTGGTCTTGGAAGTCGGGGAGGCCGTCACCGTCGAGGTCGCCGAGGTTGCGATAGACGCGGCTGGCCGAGCCGACATTACCCAGCAGCACATCGGGATTCCCGTCGGCATCGATGTCGCCAAAGGCCAGGCCCGTGTGGCTCTCGGCGCAGTCGGCCGGGCTGCCGGCTGCGTCATGGAGCTGTGCGAGCCCTGTGGGCTCGGAGACCTCGGCGAACCGCGGCTCCACGACCTGCACGTCGTGAAGGGTCAAGGCCTCGGGCTGGCTGCGGAACCGGACGCCGAGAGTGGTCGGGCCAACGGGGACCTGGGGCGGAATCAGGAAGATGGCGCCGGGTTGGTCTGCACGCAGATTGACTTCGAGGTCGAGCAACGGCGTGTCCGCCAGCTCGATGTCCACCGTGGACAGCGGACTGTCGAGCAACACGTAGATGCGGCCGCCACGGGCCACGACGTCGGGGGCCGCGAGAATCCTGGGAGCGACGATCTCCCAGGGTCCCGAGGAATCGGTGGTCTCGTCTTCGGCCGGAGCCCCGACGGGGTCGCCCCCGCATGCGGCGGCGATGACCACCATGGCCATCCACTCCGCCCCATGTCCGGACCTGCCCATCGCTTCATCTTACGGGGCTGGGATCACGCTGAGAACCGTCAGTGTCGAATCAACGGCCATGACCACCTCAGCCGCTCCATCCCCAGTGAGGTCGCCGACCGCGAACGAGGTCGCGGGCTCGACCGGTCCCAGGTCGCCTTGGCAGTCGAGCGGGGGAAGGTTGGGTCCCGACATCGGCATACCTCGGACCATCGTGAGGGTCGTGCCACCGTGGAGCAGGAGCTCGGGTAGGCCGTTGCCGTCGATGTCGCCGGTCGCGATGTGTGAAAGTTCGGGCAAGAACAACGCATACTGCTCCCAGGCCGCATTGCCGTCACGCCACGCCTCGAGCATCACCCACTCGAACATGTTGGTCGACGCAGCCACATCGCTCACACCGCCACCGTCGAAATCGGCGGCGTCCATCAGCCGGGGGCCGAGGAACAGATTTGGTTCCAGCGGAGCGTCGGCGTCTAGATCCCCGTCGGGAGGGGCCAGGTAGATCCCAGCTTGGCCGCTCTGGTCGATGACGAGGTCATCGAGCGGGCCTTCGTCGAACCGCCCGGTCGCGATCGTCGTCACGGCCTGGCTGACCCCTACGGTGGCCGAGGATCCGATGCCGCCCAGACCATCGCCGAAGTGGATCACCGCATCTCCCGGTTGCACGGCGGCAACGAGATCGGGGTTGCCGTCGTCGTTCCATTCGATGACGTGCAGATGGTCCAGCGGCCCGGCTCCAGCGAATGTGTTGCCCACCGTGAACGTGCCCGTTCCATCGCCGAGCAAGAACGTCAGCACTCCCGAGGTGTCCGCCACGACGAGATCGGAGCTGCCGTCGCCGTTGAAATCGCCGGAGACCGCGGTGTGGACCGGGGCCTTCACGGGGAGGGGGGCTGGCTCTGCACCGCCCGGTCCGATCATGAGGGTTGCGCCCTGCGCAGTGCCTATCACCAAGTCTTGGGCTGCATCACCGTTGGCATCGACGAACGACAGCGAGACGATCTCCTCGTCACCGGGAGCAGAGACGGGAATCTGGGAGACCAGCGGCATGTCGGGGCACGCGTCGAGCGTGCCGAGGAACGAGCACTCACCGAACTCCTCACACAGCCCACCGGGTCC
>JAHZJA010000824.1 GCA_022601155.1 Deltaproteobacteria bacterium
CCGGGTCTTCGGGCCATGGACCGCAATCAAGGTCGACTGCAGACTACCCCCCTGGGCCCGCGCAACTCGTGGGCTGTGGCGATGGCATGAACATTGCCTCGTGGGTGCTCCATGCTCCACGAGCGACTGGCGTCCCCCCTGTTGTGCCTGCTGATACTCCCCGCGTGTGGCGAGTCGACCACGGAGGCGGACGATGCCCCCGCGACCGAGACCGCAGACTCGGGCTCGAGTGAGACCGGCAGCCCGGCCGATGCCGCATTGACGTACTGGCGCGACGCCAAGTCGATCCTCGATGCTCGCTGCGGCGGCTGCCACCGCCCCGGAGACATCGCGCCGTTTCCCCTGCAGACGTACGAAGAGGTCTCGGCCGTGGCCGCGGTGTTGCCGGCCTCGATCGAGTCGGGAACGATGCCGCCCTGGCCTCCCGACGACACCTGCCGCGCCTATGACCACGCGCGTTCGTTGTCGGAGGCGGACCGCAGCACGCTGCTGGCCTGGCTGGATGACGGTGCGCCGCAGGGCAATCCCGACGACGCCCCACCTCCCGTCACCGACTCGGGCCTCAGCCTGACGCCCAACCTCACCGTGCAGATGGCCGAGCCCTACACGCCGACCATGGAGCCCGACGACTACCGCTGCTTCCTCGTCCCCTGGACCGAGGACGCCACCACGTACATCACGGGATTCCAGGTCACCCCGGGCAATCGCGAGGTGGTGCACCACGTGATCATGTTCAACGCCGAGGCCGACCGCGTTCCCGAGCTCCAGGCGCTCGATGAGGCCGAGGCCGGGCCGGGCTACACCTGCTTTGGCGGAGCCGGCGTACAAACGCGATGGGTCGGGAGCTGGGTGCCGGGGTCGGGGGCTCGTGTACTGCCCGAGGGCACTGGAGTCCGCATCGAGCCGGGCTCGATGATGGTGATCCAGATGCACTACAACACCCTGTCGAGCGCGCCCGCGGCCGACCAGACCAGCTTCGACCTGCAGCTCGCCGACTCGGTAGAGCGACCCGCCGCCGCGATGCTGCTCGCGAACCCGGGCTGGCTCACCGGGGCGAGCCCCATGCTGATTCCCGCGGGCGACCCCGATGTCACCCACACCTACGATCTGCCCGCGAGCTCACCGCTGTGGCGAGCCCAGCTGACCGCCCTGGGGGTGGGCCTCGGCGATCCGTTCGTGATCCACGAGACCGCGCTGCACATGCACTACCTGGGGGTCTCCGGTGGTCTGTCCGTGGTGCGCGGCAGCGGCGAGCAAGAGTGCATGCTCGAGATTCCTCAGTGGGACTTTGGCTGGCAGGGCGGCTATCGGCTGCAACAGTCGGTGATCGTCGAACCCGACGACGCGCTGAGAATGCGCTGCACCTGGGACAACAGCGAGGCCAACCAACCCGTGGTCGACGGCGAGGTCTCCGAGCCCCAAGACGTCGTGTGGGGAGAGGGCACCCGCGACGAGATGTGCCTGGGCGTGGTCTACGTGACGGCACCATGATCGCCGCGGGCCGGGTGTGCGGAGCTTGTGCCCTGGTGCTCGCCCTGGGCTGCACCCCGGGCGAGCTCGACGATCAATTCGCCGAGACATCCGACGGCGACCATCAGCACGAAGCCCCGGCTGCGCACGCTGTCATCCCCCTACCGCTGGTCGCCACGGACGACTGGCGGCCGGGCAGCGCCCAGGACGACCCGCTTCGCCATGAACGGCCGGCGACGATCGACTGCCCCGTCGCAGCGTGGGGCCCCGAGCTGGGTGGCCTCGAAGTCCAGACCGGGTCGTGTGGGTACTTTCATGTCGTGCAGCCGAGCCTGGTGACGATCGCGCCCGGCGACCTCATCGAGGTGGTCGTGTTCCATGATCGCCTCGACGCAGCGGAGGCCTCCGAGGGCCATGTCGCCGTGATGCTCGGCGATGAGGTGATCTGGGAGCAGCACGTCGACATCCCATCCGATGCCGCGGTGCTCGAAGAGCGGTGGTTCGCCGATCGAGCGTGGCCCGCGGGCACGCGGGTGGGGATCCACTTGCACAACCACGGCTACAACGCCTGGACCGTGCTCGAGCTGACGGTGCTGCCGTCCGTACCGCAGCGCTAGCGCATCACGACCGACCCGTGCCACAGCTGTTCGTCCGATTCCTGGTAAGCACCGCACAGCGCGAACTCGATGCCCTCCACGGGGACCGACTGGTACGTTGCCCCCTCGACGTAGATACCCGACGGGCGGCTGAGCCCGATGACGCCTGCCGTGGGCACTTCGGCGACCGTGGCGGCGTTCCAGTCGATGGAGCCCGTCACGGTGTCGACGATCCACACGTCCACCCCGCTGCGGCCCGAGGCGCTGCCCCGCACCAGGGCCAGACCTCCAGCCGCCGGGGCGACGAACCGAGCTCGGAACGTGTCTTCGAACCAGTGCAGCGGCTGGGTGTGGTTGGCCCAGCTGTCCGCACCCGGCCGGTAGTAGTAGGCCAGTGAGCCCGTCGCCTGGGCGACCGCATGCTGGTCGCCGGTCTGCGGATCGACCCAGATATCGGCTCCGGTCCGCACATCCAGCGGCGGCGCATCGCCTCCCAGCGGGGTGAGCGTGGGTGTCTGCCCCAGCGTCGTCTCGGCGATTGCCGGGTCGAACGTCCCTCCGGGAAACGCCCCCAACAGCAGCTGTCCGTGCCACGTGACGGTATTGGGGGCGCCAAAGCTCGCGCGGACGTACTCGAAGGTGTTGTACCCGGGCAGGGTCCACGCGATCGGGCCGTTCCATCCTCCGCCGAAGTCATACGTGTACGTAAACTGCCCGGATCCGGCACCACCCACGGTCGTGAACCACACCACGCGAGCCCCGTTGGGATCGAGGGCCGCCCCCACGTAGTTGGACTGCGGCGGGGTCGAGTACGGGCCCCCGATCGAGATGGTGTTGCAGGCGAACGACGACAGGTCCTGGGTGTCGAGGTTGCACTCCTCCAGCGTGCTGGTGGCCACGTTGACCGAGTAGGTCGAGATCGTGGAGCCCGACAGCACGCTCGCCGAGTTTTGCTGTACGCCGGGCAGGTGGGGCTGCTGGGCGACCTGGGACCACCGGTCACCGTCGCGACGGAAGTAGAGAATCGAGGCGTTGTCGAGCACGCTCGGGCCCGCGTCGGCGCAAAACCACTGCGTGCCCTCGGCGTCGCGCATCACCCCCCGCAGGTGTGGACCCCAACCGCCATACATGCGTGGATGGGCCCGATTTTGATCCGTGATGAGCCGCAGCTCCACCGTCGGAACCCCGGGCTCGCCCGTCGAGTCGGTCTCCGTGTCGGTGGCAGTCGTGCCAGCCGACGCCACCCCCGTCGAGTCGGCCGAGGTCGACGGCCCCGAGCTCCCCTCGCCCGTGACCGTCGCGTCCGCCGACGTCGACGGCAGCGATGACCCCGTCGTCGTCCCCGGCCCAGAGCTGGTGGCGTCGGCAGCTCCACCCGGGGCCGCTCCACACCCCAACGCCATCACCCCCACGACGATCGAGCTCCGCCGCATCCGCCTGCACCCCATCTTCACTGCAACGGGCGCTCGCGGAGTTGTTGGGCAAACTCGTCCAAGACGGGGGCCAACGGCGACGTCGCCCGGTACAGCAGTCGAAAGCTGTCCGACAGCGGCTCGACCTCGGGCAGCAGCCGGACCAGGCGCCCTCCCTCCAGATCATCGGCCACCACATGCCGGGGCAGCACTGCGACCCCCTGCCCTGCCAGCACCAGCTGGTGCACCGCCGCGGTCGTCCCCACCCGCCACACGTCGGCAAAGCCCAAGCCCGGACACACGGTCATCAGGTAGCGCGTCAGCGGGAGGTCACCGTTGATGTCCACCAGCACGTGCTCGGCCGCCTGCTCGGGCGTCTCCAGCGGTTGGTCGCGGACCGTCTGTGGCGCCGCAACGAACACGTAGTGCTCCGGGTGCAGCAGCTTCGCCACCCACTGGGCCCGGGCCGTGGGGGCGCTGGTGATGATGGCATCGACCAGCCCGGCCTCGAGTCGGTCGAGGATTTCGTGCCCCGAGCCGAACACCAGGTCCACGTGCCAGTGCGGCCGGCTCGAGCGCAGCTCGATCAACGTGGGCACGACCCACGAGATGCCCAGCTCGAACCGAGTCCCGATCCGCATGCGGGTGGTCTGCGCCGTGGCCCCATCGATGTTCCTGCAATCACGCAGCGCGGCCAGAGCCACCCTCGCCCGCTCGAGCAGCGCCTGCCCCTGAGCGGTCAGCGCGACGTGACGCGGAGAGCGGTCGAACAAGCGGCAGCCGACCAGCTCTTCGAGCAGCTTGATCCGCTGACTGAGGGCAGCCGGGGTCAGGGCGACCTCGGCCGCAGCACGGCGAAAGCTCAGCTGCTCGGCCACGGCCACGAAGCATCGGAGACTGTCGACAGCGGGAAGCGGACGCCCTTCCACCCCCCAAGCACACCGGATCTACGCCTGCGTGTCGACCACGGTCCGCATCGTCGCGCTACGGCCCTGTGCACCGCCGTGCGATGGCATCTGCACGCTTGCCGCCTCGACCCATCGGGCGACCTCGGGGGGACCGACCCTCGCCGCGTCCGGCATCGCGTCGAGCAGGGCCGAGCGCACCGACAGCGCATCCGCATGGCGATCGGCGGGGGACCGCTCGAGGCAGCGCTGGGCGACGGCTGCGATCGAAGGCTGCAGCGCCGCGAGGTCGGGCGGCGCGGCCTCGCGGATCCGGTCGAGCACCTGCGCCGGGCCCTCTGCGTCGTACGGGCGCTGCCCGGTGAGGAGCTCGACCAGCATCACCCCCACCGCGAACTGATCGCTGCGTGCATCGAGGGGCTCACCCGCCACCTGCTCGGGGGACATGTATGCATACTTGCCGCGGCGGATATTGACCGCGGTGTCGCCCGCCAGGTGCGTGGCCTTGGCGATGCCGTAGTCCGCCAGCTTGACCTCACCATGGCGCGACACCAACACGTTGGACGGGCTGATGTCGCGGTGCACCAGGCCCAGCGGGCGTCCATGGTCGTCGCTCAGCCCATGCAAGTGATGCAGCCCCAGCAGTGCCTCCGACACCAGGTGGACCGCCACCGAGGGCGTGCACGCATGAGCCCTGCGCAGCGTCCCGAGATCCGCGCCATCGACGTAGTCCATCACCACGTAGTAGGTCCCGTCGTCGACGCCCAGGCCGTGGATCCCCACCAAGTTGCGATGATGCACGCGAGCCCCCACGCGGGCCTCGGCGATGAGCAGCCGCTCGAGCTCTCCGTCGCCCCGAAATGCGGGCAGCGGCCGCTTGATCGCCACACGCCGCTCGAACCCGCTGGCCCCCAGCGAACGCGCCAGCAATACCTCGGCCATCCCACCGCTGCCGAGCCGGGCGAGCACGGGATACGGCCCAATCGCAGTGGGGAGGGAGGAAGACATGCTCGGGGGTGGAAGCGACCATCGTAGCGCACGCGACGGCCGACGGTCTCCGCGGTCGCCGTCGCCTCGACATGCGCTACGCTGCCGAGGTGTCGACCGTCGCCACGCAGTACGGCGAACCGCAGGACGGAGGCCCGGTCCACGCCGAGCTGGTGGTGGTGGAGGGGCGCGACGAGGGCCGGGCGGTGGCCCTGCGCACAGGCCAGACGGTGCGGGTCGGCACCGCCCCCGATTGCGATCTGGTGCTCACGGACGAGCGGGTGTCCAGCCACCATCTGAGCATCGAGATGCGTGGCCACGACGTCCACGTCCGCGACGCAGACAGCACCAACGGCACGTTCTATCAGGGCTCGCGGGTCGACGAGGCCCGGCTCCCGCCCGGCACCACGCTCAAGGTCGGGCGCACGGTGCTGCGGGTCCAGCTGCAGGCCGAGGCCCTCGACCTTCCGCCCAGCCGCGCCCGACGGTTCGGTGAGTTGGTCGGCGAGAGCCTCGCCATGCGCCAGGTGTTCGCAGTGCTCGAGCACGCAGCACAGTCCGAGGTCACCGTGCTCGTGGAGGGTGAGACGGGAACGGGCAAGGAGCTCGCGGCCCGCGGGCTGCACGAGGCCGGCCCCCGCCGCAGCGGTCCCTTCGTTGCCGTCGACTGTGGTGCGTTGCCCTCGTCGCTGGTCGAGTCCGAGCTGTTCGGTCATGTCCGCGGTGCCTTCACCGGGGCCTCGCGCGATCGCAAGGGTGCGTTTGGCCGAGCGCGGGGCGGCACCTTGTTCCTCGACGAGATCGACGGCATCCCCGCCTCGGTGCAAGCCCGACTGTTGCGAGCCCTCGAGGATCGCAGCATCCGCCCGGTGGGCGCAGATCATGAAGTCGCGCTCGATCTACGGCTCGTCGTCGCCACCCAGGCCCCGCTGCCCACGTTGGTCGCCGATGGCCGATTTCGTGCAGATCTGTTCTATCGCATTGCCGTGCTCCATCTGCGGTTGCCGCCTCTTCGCGAGCGTCGCGAGGACATCGCCCCCATCACGCGCGCGCTGCTCCACCATCGGGGCCTGGAAGAGCCCGGCGTGGGCGGGCCAGGTCTGCAGCGGCTGTCTGCACACGACTGGCCCGGCAACGTTCGAGAGCTTCGCAACGTGCTCGATCGCGCGATGGCACTGTCACCGGGCGCCACCCGGTTCGACGATCTACGACTGGCCGTGGGGAAGACGGCTGCGCCCCCCGAGGCGCTCCCGATCGCCGCCGATCGGCCGTTCTCGGAGGCGAAGGCCGCGATCGTCGCGCAGTTCGAACGCCAGTACCTCGCTGCGCTGTGGTCCGACCACGACGGCAATCTGTCGGCCGCAGCACGCACCGCCGCGCTCGACCGCAAGCACCTCCGGACCCTGCTACGCAAGCACGGCATCATCCCCGGCGACCCGTAGCACCACCGCGGTCATGTTGTCGGTGCCTCCGGCGTCGTAGGCAGCATCGACCAACGACCGCACCGCGCTCGCCGGATCGCGCGCGAGCGTGGTGGTGATCTGCTCCTCGGTCAGCGGCTCCCACACCCCGTCGGAGCACAGCAGCATCACATCACCGGGGCGCAGCCGGCCGCAGTAGACGTCGGCATCCAGCGGTCCCGGCATCCCCACCACGCGGGTGAGCATGTGCCGATAGCGCTCCGCTACCGCATCCGCCCCAGCCCGCCGCGCCTCCTCGGCGAACGAATGGTCGGAGGTCAGCTGCCGCAGCTTCCCGCCACGCAGCCGATACACGCGGCTGTCGCCCACGTGGCCTATCACCAGTCGCTCGCCCTGCCACGCCATCACCGACGCCGTCGAGCCCATCTGCGCCAGCCGCCCCTCCCTCCGCGCCACGACCGACGCGTGGGCGTGTCGCAGCCCCACTGCCACGCGGTCCACCAGCTGCTCCCGCTCGGGTCGCGGGGCATGGGGCCACGTCGCCTCGGCGTCGCGTTCGGTGCGTGCAAACAGGTCCACGAGGGCATCGATCACGATCTGGCTGGCGACCTCTCCCCCCTCGTAGCCCCCCATCCCATCGGCCACGACGCAGAGGCCGAGATCGAGGCACACCGCATGTGCATCTTCGTTGTTGGAGCGACGGCCGACATGGGTCCAAGCGCTGTACGACAGTTCCATGCCCCTTTGCAGGAGCGACAATCGTGCCGGGCCCAACCCCGCGAAATGCGGAGTGCCGGCGGGGTACGAACACCCCAGTTGCCGCTTGATTCGGGGGTCGTGGTGGGGCCCGTAGTCACCGCTGCACGGCCTCCCAGAGCACTCTTTCGATGCGCTCGCGGATGTGCGGCGGCCCGTCTCACGCTGGTGAGACACCCACCCCGTAGGCTGTTTTCAGAAAAGGGGCATGGAAGCACACGAGCTCGTCGATATCGGTTTTCCCGTGCAGGGGGGCACACTCCCCGTCGACCACGGATACCTGCTGTTCTCTGCGTTGTGCGAGGCGATTCCGCGCCTCGGCTACGAACCCGGGTGGGCACTCCATCTGGTGGATGGCCAGCGCGACAGCGGGCGCGAGATCAACCTCGGGCCAAAATCGATGGTGCAGCTTCGGCTGCCCGCACGCGAGCTCGGTGAAGCATTGGCACTGACCGGTCGCGACCTCTCGGTCGGTACCGATCGCGTGCATCTGGGTATGGGCAGGGTCAAGTCCCTGGTTGCATCGTCTCGTCTACGCAGCGCGGTTGTCACGATTCCCGGCTGTTCCGGGGCCGGATTCGAGTCCGCGCTGCGGCGCGAGCTGGCGGCACTGCCCTTGGGGCAGAACGCCGACTCCGTCGACCTCCACGTAGGCGAGCAACGATTGCTCCGCGCCCGAGTCCGGACGGTCGCCGGCTTCAGTGTGGAGCTGTCCGGTCTACGCCCTCACGCTTCGCTGTGCATTCAAGCCCGGGGCCTCGGCGCCCGCCGACACATGGGCGCCGGGGTCTTCGTTCCCCCCACTGAACCCCGATCCAACTCGAGACCTTGATATTGAACTTATCGAGTCAATCAACCCTCGCCAGGGTTTCCGTCCCGCGCCGTCACGCTCGTCGCAAGGGAATCGTCGCTGCCCCCGATTCGCGGAGGCCGCAGTGGGGTGACTGTTGCCCCCGCGAACGTAGCGACGCCCCCTCGTTGGTTGGATAGTCGCGACGCCCGACGACGACGCCACGACGGAAAACCGCCTGGGGCCCGCTTCCAACCGGAGGCGGGCCCCAGCTTTTTCCGCGCGGACTCGGTCTGCGCCGCGGAGGCGCGAACGCGGCCATCCCCCCCGCCCAATCGTCCTGCGGATCCGGTATCATTCGCGGCCAGCCCGTCATGACCGACCCCTCCTCCACGAAGCCGGCCCAGGGCCTCCTCAAGTACGCGCGGACGAGGCTGTGGATGCAAGCACAGCTGCCCGATCCCGACGTGCTGTACGAGCGCGGCGGAATGTTCCTGCTCGGGGCGTACCTCACCCAGTGCTATAGCTCGGAGATCATCCGCGAGGTGCTCGCCAAGTACGGCGCCGACATTCATCGTGACACGTGGCCCGTGGGGCCCAACATCACGGTCATGGAGGCCCAGGGCAGCTTCGCCAACCTCAGCGTCGGCGCCTTCTCCCACATCGACCGTGGCGTGGTGCTGGACCTGACCGACAAGATCACCATCGAGGACTGCGTCTCCATTGGAACGCGCGCGATGATCTTCACCCACATGAGCGTGGGCGATGCGCCCGACAAGCCCACCGCCAAGCTCTTGCCGCGCAAACAGCAGGGCACCATCTTGCGCCGCGGCTGCTCCGTGGGCGCGGGTGCGATCATCCTGTGTGGCGTAGAGATCGGCGAGGACGCGGTGATCAACGCCGGGGTGGTCGTCGACCGTGACGTCCCGGCCCGCACCATCGTGACCAACAGCCGCGTCCAGAACGACTACACGATGCCCGAGCGGTTCTTCCAGCGCGCCAAGGGCTAGCGCCACCAGGGCCGCGGCCGTGGATGTTCCCGCCAGCGGAGAACATCCACGGAGACCTCAGTACTCGTAGCCCCGGACGCCGACCTTCACTTCGGCCAGCACTCCGAAGTCGGCCCGCGGCTCGCCCTCGTCGCGCCCGGCGAGGAACACGTCGACGAACGGGGAGATGCCCACCCGCACGTTGGGCTTGCTCGTGACCAATTGTCCGGCCTTGCCCACCGGATACCAGTACAGCCACGACTCGAAGCGCAGCATGTGAACATCCCCGAACGGGGAGTATGCGCCAGCGGTACCGGCCGCCGCGTAGCTGACCGCGGGCCCCAAGCCCAGCTGCGACAGCACCTTGCCCGCCCGGCCCTTGCCCGACTGAATGCTGATCAGCACGGGAACGGTGGCCGCAAACACGGGGGCGGTGACCGGCGCGTCGACGATGGCGGGCACGGTGAACGACGGCGTGGCGGGGTCGTCGTCCTCGAACACGATCCCCACCGTGTCGGCATCGAACCATTGTCGGTCGTAGCGGACCAACACCTGGGGCGCGACCCGGGTCTTCTTTGGCGGGTGGATGTAGGCCAAAAAGCGCGCCATGCCCTGCATCGAGTGCCGGGTCTGGCGCTGTGTTCCCGCGCCGTCCAGCGGCGAGTAGCGAAAGGTCTGCACCCCCCAGCCGCCGCTGAGCGTGAGCATGTAGAACTTCGACGGCGCGTCACGCTCGGCGGTGGTCACGTCGCGGATCCAGTCGAACACGCCGCCAACCCGCCACGCTCCCGCGAAGCCGTTGAGCGAGTCGATCGCGGCCCGGCCCGTACCGCCCGTGCTCGACTGGGTGACCGGAAGCCGAGCCCGCAGCCCGACGCGATAGGTGTCGCAGACATGCGGCTTGTCGTCGTTGGCGCAGCGCGGGCCGATGGTCAGATCACCGCCCAGCTCGAGCTCACTGACGCGATCGGCGACGTCGAAGTCGGCGAAGGGACTGGGCACGACATCGAGATTGGACTCACTGTCGGGATCCGTGTCGCCGCCTCCGCCTCCTCCACCACCACCGCCTCCGCCACCTCCAGTGGGAGGCACCCGGGGAGGCAAGGGCTCCGGCTCCGGGGGCTCGGGGGGAGGATCCGGCTCGGGGGGTGGATCCGGATCCGGATCCGGCGGGTCGTTCGGATCAGGTGGGTCGTTGGGATCGGGAGGCGTATTCGGGTCCGGCGGTGTGTTCGGATCCGGCGCGGGACCGACCGAAGTCCCCGCCCCTGCACTCAGCGCGGCCGCGAGGGCCCAACCAACCCACACGCTCACAGGCTGAGCTCCAGCTCTCCGTACCCTTGGTCGAGCGACAGCTCGAGGTTTTGGTCACTGGCCGTGCCGGGCAAGTCGATCGTCAGCCGATATGTGGCATCACCGAGCCCGAAGACCCGCACCTTGATCCGGGTCCCCGAGTCGTCGACGGTCCCGCTCCAGCTGCGCGGCGCGTTGCCATCGTGGGAGATCCGCTTCTTGCAATCGATGAAGGCGTAGAAGCGCTCGATCGTGCCGTTGACGGGCTCCATTTTGACGGTGAGTGAGCGTGCCATGGTGTTCTCCTGCGGTTGCCGGGAGCATACAACGAAAAGCGCGCACCGCCGCGCGCGGCCGCCCGCCTCGTCTCGTCAGCGTGAGACGACCTGTCGAGCCCGTGCCCGCCGGCCCTCAGTCCAGCCGCGTGACCGACAGCGAGACCCACGAGCGACTGGGCTTTTCGCTCACCTGGATCTCGAACCGACGACCCTCGTCGTCGCGCACGTAGACCACATCGCCCGGGGCCACGCGGACCTTCTCGTGGGTCACGTCGCCGTCGACCTCGTCGGTGGTGGAGACCTTCGACGACAGCTGTGGATCCGAGAAGAAGCCCGGCGACTGGTAGCCGTAGTCGCGCACTGGCTGCCCCTGGTCGTCGAGGCGCACGTCGTTGGCGTCGACGAAGAACAGCCAATCCTCGGTCCCCACCCGCACGTAGTAGAAGTCGGCATCGCCGACGGTGCTGTTGGTGATGAGCGAAGCGAACTCGCGCAGCGCCTCGGGATTCTGCTCGAGGTTGGCGCGCGTCTGCTCGATGAGCGCCTCGGGGTCGACCCCCACCTCCACATCCCGCAGCGACAGCGCGACATCGGCCGCGCCCTCGGCCAGGCCTCCGTCGTGCAGGCGGACCTGGGCGATCTCGAGGATGAGATCGTGCAGGTAGCTCGGCGCCGGGGGATTGCCCAGGTCGTTGAAGGTGGTCATCTCCACCCAACCGTCGTCGCGCACGCAGGCATTGAAGGCCTCGGCCCCCGTCGCCAGCTCGTACGTGTCGCAGTGCGCGGGGACCTGCCCAGCCACGTCGCGCGCCATGTCGACGATGAGGCGTTCGAACTGCCACGGCGGTAGATCCCAGGCCGGAGAGTCACCCTGGCTGGGCGGCTGCTCGGCGCTCCCGCCCGGAATGAACGCATCGTTCTCCTCGACGGTGAACGTCAGCTCCTCCACGCGGGGGCTGGGGGCCAGCCCCTCGATGTCCATCCACTCCGGGTCGGCGTAGTCGTGGACCGTCTCGATCTGCGAGCCCACGCTGTTGATGCTGGCCACGCTCACGTTGGACAGATCGGCACCCTTGAAGGGCAACGCGTTGGCGTTGACCTTGGTGCTCATCACGAAGTCTTCCTCGACCACCGTCAGACCACGCGCCGCCGCCACGAACCCCGGGTGCTCATCCACGGGGCCAAAGCGCTGGGCCATGTCTTCGAAGTTGGTGACCACGTCGGCGAGCGTCAGCGGGATCGAGTTGTCGGCGACCGGATACAGCCCATCGGGGTGCTCGTCATCGACGATGCCGCGCCTCCACTGCGCGTTGGGGTGACTGCCGACCACGTTGCTCAGCATCACCTCGGCGACGATCTGCGCGAGGATGAAGTCGTCGGTGATCCCCACGCCCAGCAGGTTGGCCAGCGCCCGCGCCGGCGCGATGTTGACCGACGACGACAGCCCGATCAGCTCCTCCAGCTGGGTCCCCTCCAGGTTCGCGTTGTCGGGGGTCATCAGCAGCAGCGTGCGCATGTTCTGGGCCGCGGGCCCCAGCTCGGCCACCTGCTCGGGCGTCAGGGTGCGCAGCTGCTCGAGCGCATTGACCATCAGTGGGGTGATGTCCAGATCGGCGAGCCACACATCGGCGAGGATGCTCCGCGGCATCGCCCGCAGGTCCTCCAGCGTCAGCCGATTGTCGAACCCCTCGACGTCCAGCGCCAGGTAGCGCAGATCGAGCTCCCGAGTCTCGCCCACCCCGATGGCCGCCGCGGGCGTGTCGTCGGGCAGGGGAACGGCTTGGTCGCTGCACCCCACCGTCATGCCGACCACTGCGGTCAGCACCACGGGGCCCCAGCCCAGACTCGACTCTGCTTGCCGTCGTCGCATTACTGAATCTCTCCGATGAACACCTGGATCGAGGAGGCGTCCTCGCCCACCACGAACCGCGCTCGAAAGGTCTGCCCCGTCTCGTCCTCGAACCAGTAGGCGCTGTCGCCCACGGGCAGAGCCAGCTTCTCGTGGCTCGTGTCCGCGAGCCCATCGATGGCCGTCTGCGAGGCCTTGTCGGTCAACATCGAGTCGTGGAACAGACCCGGCTGCGCATACCCATACGGCGCACCGTCGGGACGGTCTTCGGCCGCGGTGAAGTAGATGTACGCCTGGCCGTCCTCGGCCCGTCGATAGTAAAAATCGACCGGATCGTTCTCTTCTTTGTAGTTGCCGAGCAAGAAGTCGGAGATGTCGCTGGCCTGGTCTTGCAGGAACGGTCGCACCGCCTCGGCCGCCTCCGAGCCGCTGAGACCCACCGGGATGTCCTCGACGGTGAACGCCATCTGCAGGCCCTCGGGGAAGGTCGCGAAGCCGCTGTCGTGGAGCCGGACCTGGGAGACCTCGAGGATCGTTTCCCAGATGAACTGATCTTCGGGCGGATTGCCGAGGTTGAGGAACACGTCGTACTGCACCCACCCGGGCGGGTTGCCCCCCTGGCCGATGTTGACCTCGGCCGTACCCAGCAGATAGGCGACCGAGAACACCAGGTTCTCGTAGTCACGGAACGCCGCGTCGGTCACCAGGTACTCGATGAGCCACTGGTCGAGG
>JAHZJA010000825.1 GCA_022601155.1 Deltaproteobacteria bacterium
CCAACATCGGCTCCAGTGCGGTCGCGAGCAGCAGCGCGGTCGCGTCCCCGAGCTCTCGACAGACCGGCGCCCGCAACCCGCGGGTCTCGCGCGCACCACGAAACTCCGTCGTCAGCGTCAGCACATAGCCGCCCTCGTGCGCCTCGACGATCCCAGTGACGTGGGCAGTGCCGTCGCCCTCGGGGGCCGCGGTCAGCAGCGCCTCGACCTGCTGGCGCAGCTGGGCCTCGTTGGGGCACTCGGGCGGCGCCTGCCAGTCGAGGGTGTACTCGCGAGGATGGGCGGGGGCAACCGCAGGCTCGTCGAGCGGCGGGGCCTGGACCATGGCTCCCAGCAGCACCAACCTCGGGGCCCACCCGGCCATCGCCATCGCTGCCCCCACCACCGCGTCATCAGCCTACCTTCGAACGGCCGACCTCGCCCACCGGTCGCGAAGCGGGCCGAGAATCAGGGTGCCAACCGAGCGATCCACCCGTACTCGTCACCGCTGTCGTTGGTGACCTCGGCCGTCACGATCAAGTCGCCGTCGGGCAGCACCACGATCCCGCGCCCGCGGTCGCATCCCTCCGCGTCCTCGTAGTCGCTGCGCTGCCAGATCGGAGTGCCACCGGGATCGAGCTTGCCGATCCAGCGATCGGGGTTGTTGTTGACCCCCGTGGTGAACCCGATCGCATACACGTTGCCCGCCGGGTCGACGGCGACGTCCTCGACCTCGTCCAGGCCCTGGGCTCCCGGACTCCAGTGCCAACGCTCGACGCCGTCGAGGTCGTGCGAGGAGATCCAAAACTCGTCGTAGCCGCTCCCCAGACGACGACCGCCCACCACGATCATGTCTTCGGTGACGACCAGTGATTGCAGCTCGGTCCCGGGCAGCTGGAACAAGGGCTCGCCGATGTCTTGGTTGCTGGGCGGCCGATACACGACGCCAAAGTCCGCGACTTGTCCGGCCACCATGACCGCCCCGTCGGGGGCCCGCACCACGGCTCGAAAGCGATGGGACCCCTTCCCCGTGGTGACGGCCGTGTCACCCGACGCGGAGTCCCACGACGGGAACCGATGCACCCAGGCCTGTCCCCCGCCCGCGTTGCCCCCCACCCCCACGATCTGATTCTCCGCGATGTACACCGCGTCGGCACAGGGTCCGCCGAGGTTGGCCGGCATCGTGCCGTCGAGCTGGGGCGTCTGCGGCAGATCGGCCGACCAAATCCCCACCCAGGGGCGAGCCGTCCGAGCGACCGATGCCCGACCGCACAGGTACAGCAGACCGGTCGCGCCCTGCGTGACCGACTCGACCTGATCCACGCCGCCGTCGACGTCGTAGATCACCCGGGCCACCTCATCGCCATCGACCGTCCAGCGCACGAGCAACGCATCGACGGTGTCGCGCTCGAGGTGCCCCACCGCCACCACATCGCCAGAGACCAGCTGGGTCACGCCAAACAGCAGCGCGTTGCGGCCTGGCTCCGCCTCGACGGCCCGAGACCACCGCACCGAGCCGCTGGCAACGCAGTCGGTGTTGCACCCGTCACCGTCGACGTCGTCGAGCTCGTCGCACTCTTCGCCCTCCTCGACCACACCGTTGCCGCAGCTGGGCACGCCCAAATCCATCGACCCCGAGGTGCTCGACCCTTCCATGGGCATCGGCTCGCCACTCGATGATCCGGAGCCGCTCATCGGCCCGACACAGATCCCTGCGAACGGCCCGGCCAGCTCGCTGAACCGGTGGCCGGAGTCGCACTGCGGGTCGGGGTAGCTGCAGTACCCCACCGCCTCGCACTGGCCGGGGCCCGCCTCCGAACGACACTGGTCGCTGGACTGACACTCGTACGGATCGAGATCGACGCACGCACCGACCAGCACCCCGCCAGCCATCGCAATGCCGCTCCACCTGCCCCGCATCACGATCAACGTAGTGCCCACCGTCGACGCGGAGCAAGCGAGAAGTGCCATGTGAGTCCGGCGCCGCGTCGTACCGCCGCCAGCGTATCGGCCGACCGACGTCGCCGCGCGACGAGGACCGAAAACCGTACGATCCCCGCCACCAGCAATGCGCCCCCGCCCACCACGAGCCCGATGCCCGTGCGACTGAGGATTGGAGCCCCGTCGAGGTCCGCGCGATACATCTGCTCGTCCGTCGCATCGCGTGCGGCAACCCGCCGAAGGTGCGCCTCGCCCAGCAACCCGGCCCCCACACCAGCCACGGCCACGCCAGACCACACCAGCGCGTGCCCCCATGGGTCGAGCGCCACCGGTCGCGGCTCGGGTTCGGGCGCCACCGGGGCGACCGGAGGGTCTGGCTCTGGCTTCGGCCCCACCTCGGGCGGGGGCTGTGGGCCCCGGACCTCCTCGGGCTCGGGCGGCGGGGCAGGCACAGCGTCGGGATCCTCGCCGCACGCCTCGATGGCCTCGCGTGCCTTGTCCTCGATTGCCTGGGTGGGCTCCAGATCGAGGAACTGGCGAAACAGCGGGACCGCAGCGCTGCACCGCTCCGCGTACCGCTCCGCCTGCGCCCACGCGAACAACAGGTCTGGTCGAGGCTCGGCGGCGTACGCCCGCTCGAGGATCCGGGCCGCATCGTCGTACCGCCCCTCCGCGAACGCGGCGACACCCGCCTCTGCATCCGCTTCCGAAGCCGCGGGCGGCCCCGCAGTCGCGAGCAGCAGTGCGACGACC
>JAHZJA010000826.1 GCA_022601155.1 Deltaproteobacteria bacterium
CCCAGGAGCCAACAATCCTTCGCGATTCACCGCGCCGGGTTTCACCACGGGCTGCTAGCACCGCGGTGGCGCGGGATCGGGCGGCAGCTCAATCCTCGCGGTGCAACCCTCGCCAGCGCATCACGAAGGGAGCCATCATCGCGCCGCTTCCCGCGGCCAAAGCTGCGTTGGGCACCCCCAAGTGGAGCACTTCGTTGAGGATACCGTTGCCGAGCAACATCACCGAGAAGGTGACCAGCCCCGCGACGGCAACGAGCTTCGGGGTCGACCAGGGTTCGTTTCGTGGCTCCACGGCGATGGCGTGGACGGTGGTGTCGTCAATTCGATCACGACGCCGTCACTTTTGTCGGGGTGGGTGGTGGTCGCGCGTGCGCGATCGGTGGACGCGGGCACGGGGGCGCCGCCGCCGGGCACCCAGGCCCAGGCAGACCAAGACCAATGCCACGGGAGGAGCCCCCGCGGGCCCGTCGAGATCGCACTGGCATCCCTCCTTGGGGCAGTCTCGAAACTCTCCGTCCCAGTCGTCGGCCGTGACAGCATCGATGAACTCGAGGTCCGTCGACACGCGGGCATAGAAGTCGTGCGCGCCGTACTTGCCGATCTTACGGCGGCGTGCGTCTTGCCAAGAGCTGACCCCGGCCACGGCGAGCCCCTGCGGCGTGTCGATCAACGCGGGGCCGCCGCTGTCGCCGTCGCCGCTGAGCCCCTCGAGGTCGGTGATGCCGGCCTGTCCCGGCTCGTGGAACACGAACTCCAACCACGGTTGCTCGGTGGCGGAGACGGTATTGGTCGCGGCCCGGGTCTGCCCGTCGTTGATCGAGCGGCGTTGACCTTGATGGCCGTTGCCCGTGTCGCCCCGCCCCACGAACAGCACGTGCTGCCCCTTCTCGTCGGTCTGTCGGTACAGCGGCAGCGGCGTCACGTCCTCGACCGCCTGGACGAGCTTGACCAGCGCCAGATCGTGCTCGTCTCCGTCGTAGCTCGGGTGGCACACGACGCCCTCGACCTCGTGGTCGGCTCCCGCGATGGAGATCCGGTGGCCGCCGGGAAGGTGGGCGGCGCAGTGGGCCGCCGTCAGCAACCACGTGGGTGCGATCAGTGTGCCCAGGCAGTCTCCAGGCGAGAGCAGATCGACGATCTGAGGGTAGGTCTGCGCTTCGACGACGTACTCGACGTCGGGGACGTCGTGCCTGCGCATGATCGCGTGCCCGAGGCTGCTGGCCGCGAGCACACCCGTCGCGAACATCCACGCGATGATCTGTCGGCGCCGCACTGGACGCCAAACTACCATGGGGCGGTGGGACCGCGGGGTGTCGTGGCGGCTAGTACACGTCCGCGTGGGCGCTCAAGTCGGACCACACATCGCGCTACGCTGCGTGCCTCATGCTTCGACGGTCCGTCATCCTCCTCGCCCTCACGGCCGCTGCGTGCGCCAAGCCCGACGCCACCGCGAGCCCCGTCGACCCGAGTCCGCAGCCGGCCGCGCCCGAGGCCGAAGCGACGCCGCCGGCCGCCAGCAGCCCGTTTTCACCCGAGGCGATCGAGTCCGCCTTGGCCTACTCGGCACAGCACAGCGGCCATGCGGTGCTCATCGTCCATGACGGGCGCGAGGTGGCCAGCGCGTTCCAGAACGGATGGGAGCCGACCAAGCCGCATCCGCTGGCCAGTGGAACCAAGAGCTTTTGGGGGCCGCTGGCGGTGGCCGCCGTCGATGATGGGCTGCTCACCAGCCTCGACGAGCGGGCGGCCGAGACGATCACCGAGTGGAGCGATGACCCACGACGGTCGCAGATCACGGTGCGGCAGCTGCTGTCCCTCACCGCAGGGCTGGCCCCCGACTTGGGCGTGACCATCGAGCAAGTGCCCCAGGCCGACATGTTCGGTCTCACCGTGGCCGCGGCCGCGGAGCACGATCCCGGGGCCAAGTGGGCCTACAGCGACAGTGGTCATACCGCGGTGGGGGTCGTGCTCGATCGCAAGCTCGCCGCCAAGGGCTCCTCGCTCGAGCGCTATGTGCACGAGCGCTTGCTGCAGCCCGCCGGCATCGAGACCACCGACTGGCAGCGGGACGGTGCCGAGCATCTGCTGATGCCCAGCGGGGCCCGACTGACACCGACCCAGTGGGCTGCATACGGTGAGGTCATTCGGACGGGAGGTCTGGCTGCCGATGGCGAGCGTGTGCTGTCCGCCGACCAGCTCGCCGCCTGTTTCGAGCCCTCGGCCGCCCCTCCAGCTGGGCAATTTTATGGTCTGGGATGGTGGCTGACCAGCTATACGAGCTTCCAGTACGACCTGCCCCACGACATGGTCATCGCGGGCGGATCGGGCGGGCAGTACCTGTTCGTGATCCCGTCGGCCAACCTGACCATCGTGCGCTTCGGCAACAGCGAAGACTTCGTCGACGGCGAGTTCCTGTGCCGACTGTTCCACAACACGGGGCGGGAGGGCTGCCCGACCAAAGGCAAGCCGACCGAGTGATCGAGCCCTGGTGCTGGCGTGTTTACGAGCCGGGCGCGCGGCGGCGCGACTGCGAGGCCATCGCCGCGGGCCACCACCCGAGCGGTCCGGCGGCGTATCACCACGAGGTGCTCAGCCTCATTGGCCCACGTCGATGTAGACCGCGCCGCTGCCCATCGCGTAGGAGATCCTCCAGGTTCGCATCAGGTTGACGTTGATGTGGCCGCCCACCTCGAACTGGGTACTTTGAAGCACGACGTCGAGGGCAGGGTCGGCGGGCTCGTTCACGAGCACCAGGCCGCTGAGTCCCGGCACGATGGTGGTCCCGATGCTCAGGCCGTCGATGTAGACCATCTTCAGCCCTGCCTCGGCGTCGTCGGGAGGATCGAGCTGCCGGGGGAGGTGCCCGCTGAGGAGATAGTGCTTGCGGGTCATCGTCAGGGCAGAGACATAGGTCGAGCCGAGGTAGGCAAAGAAGACGTGATCGGATCCGTCGATGCTGATCGGCACGATGGGCGCGTAGCGGGTGAACATGCCCAGCATCACCAGTAGCGACTCCACCTCGGAGCCGGTGGGACCGGTCGGGGCCTCGCGGGCCAGCTCCACCACGGCGCGGGGAAAGTCGAAGGTGATCGTGCCGAATGCCTGCAAGGCCTGGCGTCCCAGGACCACCGTGGGTGCTCCGCCCCCCTCGGCCGGGTCGCCTGTCGCCAGCGGTTGGATGGTCGCAGGGACGTTGACGAGCGCGATGGTGCCGAACTCGACTCGAGGGATGAGGGTCACCCCGACCTCCTGGTCCGAGTCGGCGGGCGTGTAGCGAGCGAACTCCTAGATC
>JAHZJA010000827.1 GCA_022601155.1 Deltaproteobacteria bacterium
GCGTTCGAGACGACCTGGCGCGAGCGTGAGGCGCAGGAGACCGGGGCCGTACACCGCGCTCTCACCGCGATCGATCCCCCGACAGCCGAGGCCATTCATCCCCACAACATCGTGCGATTGCTCCGTGCGCTGTGGCTGTGTACGTGCAGCGGGGGCCCGATCAGCACCGCCCGGGTCGCCGATCCACCGCGTCTGCGGCTCGATCTGCTGCTGGTCGTGGTCGATCCGGGGCCGGAAGTCCTCGCGCAGCGCATCGAGGCCCGCCTGGACCGGATGCTCGATGCGGGCTGGCTGGCGGAGGTCGAAAAGCTGCGGGAGGCCGGCTATGATTCGCGCCACAAAGCGATGAGAAGCCTGGGCTATCGGCAGCTGCTGGACGTCGTGGAAGGGCGCAACACCCTTGCCCACGCGCGTGCCGACATCCTCGTGGCGACGCGCCAGTATGCCCGTCGCCAACGCAGCTACCTTCGTACGCAGCTACCCGGAGCCCGGGTGCTCACCGTACGCGACCCCGCCGACTGTCCTTGGGGACAGCTCGAGGGTTTCTTGGACGACAAGGCGCCATGAGCACCAAG
Organism: Deltaproteobacteria bacterium; assembly: GCA_022601155.1. Taxonomy (GTDB): domain Bacteria; phylum Myxococcota_A; class Polyangia; order Nannocystales; family Nannocystaceae; genus Paraliomyxa. Next base: position 576 of record JAHZJA010000827.1, read on the forward strand.
GTTCTGGAATTCGAGCGTCCCATCGTCGAGCTCGAGGGCAAGATCAAGGAGCTCAAGCACCTCTCCGGGGGCAGCGAAGAGATGGCCGCGGAGATCGAGCGCCTCGAGCAAAAAGCTCGGCAGCTGTCGCGCGAGCGATTCGCCAAGCTCTCGCCGTGGGAGCAGGTTCAGCTGGCCAAGCACCCCGACCGGCCCTACACGCTCGACTACATCGGTGAGATCACCTCCGAGTTCGTCGAGCTGCGCGGCGACCGGGCCTACTCCGACGATCCGGCGATCGTCGCGGGGCTTTGCCGCTTGGGCGACCGCGTGGTGATGATCCTCGGCCACCAAAAGGGCCGCAACACCAAGGAAAACCTCTTTCGCAACTTTGGGATGGCGCGGCCGGAGGGCTACCGCAAGGCCCAGCGACTGATGCGGCTGGCCGAGCAGTTCGGGCACCCGGTGCTGTGCTTCATCGATACCGCTGGGGCCTACCCGGGGATCGGTGCCGAAGAGCGAGGGCAGAGCGAAGCCATCGCGGCATCGCTCGAGCTGATGTCGACGCTGAAGGTCCCGTCGATCTCGTTGGTCATCGGTGAGGGAGGCTCGGGTGGGGCACTGGCCATCGGGCTGACCGATCGCATCTTGATGCTCGAGCACGCCGTGTACTCGGTGATCTCCCCGCGTGGCTGCGCGTCCATCTTGTGGAAGGATCCCGAGGCCGAGCAGACGGCAGCCAAGCAGCTGCGCATGACGGCGCTCGACCTCAAGACGCTGGGAATCTGTGACGAGATCATCCCCGAAGCGGTGGGAGGGGCGCACCGTGGCTTCACGCAGACCGCGGCCGCCGTCGCCGAGACGCTCACGCGTCACCTGGACGAGCTGACGGCCATGTCGGTCGACGCGCTGCTGGCGGCGCGCTACGAGAAGTTTCGGAGCATCGGTCACCTCGAGCAGGCCTGAAAAGGGCCGAGTCCCTCGCGGTAGGGGTTTTGAAGGGGTTGGAACACCACCCGACGACCATGGGTTCGTTGCTCGCCCGTCGCTCATGCCCCAACCACTCCACCCTCGCGCCTCGTCGCGGCTGCCGCTAGCGGCGCTCCACCCCCTCGACGCCTGGGTGTCGGGGGCATGGACGTCGGTCGACGTCGCCCGATGAAGCCGTCGACCCACTCCCTGCGCACCGCGCAGATCGCTGGTGGCCAGCGACGAGGGCCCCACCCGTGGTGAGCGAGGCGGTGTTGTTCATGGCCATCGCCGTGGGCGTGGCCTTTGCCGGCCAGCTGCGGCGGGGCGACCCCGGGCAGCGCGGCTACTTGATGGTGCTCGGCGGAATACTGCTGCTGACCATCATCGCCGCGCTGCGGGCGGACCCGTTCATCTGCGTGGTGGCGTTGTCGCTGGGGACGTTGGTGGTCGTGGTGCCATGGATTCTCGACCTGGCGGTCCGGGCCTGCTTTGGCCGCGAGTGGCTCGCGTGGGCGGTTCGCCTGGCCAGCTGGCGCACGATGCTCATGCCCGGGGCAGGGCTGGCGCGACAGCAGACCATCTTGCACGGGCTGGCCGTGCTCGAGCGACGCGGCGTCGACGGGGCACTCGCCTACTTTCGCGTGCTGGCGCAGGACGCCGATGACGACACCGAGCTGCGGGTGATCCACGAGCAGATCGTGTCGATGCTGCTGTTCGGCCAGCGGTGGAGCGAGGGCATCGCCCACTACGAGGCTCGGTTTCCGCCGGGGTACGCGGCCCAGCGCCCACCGCTGGCGCTGGGCTTGCTGCGGGCGTACGGCGAGTCTGGAAAGCTCGACAGCGCGGCCGGCCTGCTGCGTGCGATCGAGGAGCTGCTCGGCCGAGATCCTCGGGCGGCGGGAGTCGTGTCGCAGGCGCGGCTGACCTTCCTCGCCTATGCCGGGCTCGACGACCCCGTGACCGGGGCACTGACCAACGCTCGCATGGCGCGGCTGGGCCTTTCTGCCGCCAGCGGGGCGCTGTTTCGTGGAATCGCGCTGTCGCGGGCGGGGCAGCTCGACGCCGCGCAGGTGGAGCTGCGTCGGGTGGAAGACCTCGCGGGCTCGCGGGACGATCGGGTGGTCCACGCCAGCCGCAAGGCGATGGCGCACCTGCCCTCCGAGGCGGTGGCCTTGCCGCCCGAGCTCAGCCGCTACGCGGAGCGCGTGGCGGCCCGGCTCGAGGGGTTCTTGACGGCTGCGCCGTCGGTGCGGCGGGCCGGCCCCCTTTGGATCACGCCCGCGCTGCTGGTGGGTCTGGCGGTGGGTTACCTCGGTGTCCTCGCGTGGGACGGCGGAGGGGCGGGGCTGCTGCGCCTGGGTGCTGCGACGCCCGCGTTGATCGTCGAGGCCGGGCAGTGGGGCCGCGTGTTCACGGGGCTGTGGGTGCAGACCGATCCGATCGGAATGTTGCTGTCGGTCTACGGCGTGTGGCTGGCGGGACCGCTGGTGGAGCGCATCCTCGGACGGGCACGCGTCGTGCTGGTCTCGGTGGGGGCCGCGACCGCGGGCCTGGCTGCGGCGGTCGTCACCAACCACGAGCCGTCGGCCGTGCTGTCGGGTGCCACCTTGCTGGCCACGGGACTGGTGACGGCGGGGCTCTGGATCTTGTTGTCGCCGGCCACCGCGCTGCCCCGGCGGACCCGAAGGGTGCTCGCGCTGCCGTTGGTGCTGCTGCTGACCGCGCTGGCGGTGACCATCCCCCGCAGCGGAGCGCTCGACGTCTCGCCCGTCGGCATGCTGGTGACCGTGGTGTTGGCGCTGCTGCTCGCGATGCCGCCCGCCCGCAGTCGGTGGACCATCGTGCAGCGAGGGGTGGCGGCGGTGCTGGGGCTCGCGGGGCTGGCGGCGGTGGCGATGGTGGCCATGTCCGATCCCCACGCGGTGGCAATGCAGCAGCGCAGGCCCCTGTCGGCTCGGGGGATCGAGCTGTCGGTGCCGCAGCAGTTCGTGGTGGTCAACGAGGTACAGCCGGCCGACGGAGCCGTGTGGCCGCTGCAGCCCGGGCTCCACGACGCGCTCGCGCAGCGGGTGGGCCATCGCGTGCAACTGCTGGTCACGGCGGCCGCGGGGCAGGGGGAGCCCTCGGCGCTGCTGCGCATCGACCCGGCGCTGGGCCACGCGCTCATCGAGGTCGAGGGCGAGGCGCCCGCGGCGTGGGAGGAGGCCTATCGGGAGCGGGCGGGCGCCGATGGGCTGGCGGCGCTGCGCATCACGACCCTGCGTCGCAACGGTGAGGACGTGGCGCTGGTCATCGAGCGAAGCCTCGAGGCCGTGCCTGGGGCCGATTGCGTGGTCTTGGTGGCGTCTCCGCCCGCTGCGCTCGCGCACGACGCCGAGCTGTACGCGGCCATCCTCGGCGACGCGGCTGCCGCGGTTGAAGACAACTGAGCCCAATCGCTGCGCGTTGCGCGGCGGGGGCTATACTATCGAGAGGAGTTGATCCGCCCCCCAACCGGACGCGTCCGTGCCCGATCTGCCGCCCACTCGTCGACGTCCTGGGACATCGCCCTGGCCCATGCTGGTGGCGATGCTCGTGGGATCGGTCGGCGTGCACCTGGTGCTGTGGCCTCTGGGCGATCAGGTGCTCCAGGCAACCTGGGTGTCTCCGCCGCTGCCCGCGGCCGGAGGAATCATGGAGGTCTCGTTGCTCGGCCCCGAGGACGAAGAGCCCGAGCCGTCGCCGCCGTTGCGTCCGCCGCTGCCCCCCTCGCTGCCGGGGCAGTTGGTCGAGCCCGATCGCGTCGTCGATGAAACACCGCCGCCCGACAGTGATCGGATCTCCGAGCTGGACAGTCGCGTGGACCAAGAGACACGAGCCCCGCTCCGCGACCGTGCCTCCGTCTACGACCCCAGTCAGGTGGGCGAGCGGTCGGGACGGAGCAGTGCCTCGTCGCAACCGGTCGCCCAGGAGGTTCCTCCGCATGCGCTGCCCCTGGGTCGGCTCAACCCCGGTGACGTCGATGCGCAGGGGCACCGCGTCGATCCGAGTGACGTCGCCAACGGCGACGTCGCCCACATGAGCGATCGGGTCGGGGCCACCGCTCCGGCACCACGGCTGGGAGGGCAGGGGACAGCCGAGGCCATGCGCAAGACCTTCGGGGGCTCGGGGAGCTTCGACGACCTCGAGGGCGTCGAGCCGGGGACCGAGAGCCTCATCAACACGCATCGGTTCAAGTACGCCTCGTTCTTCAACCGCATGCGGGACCAGATCGCCCAGCACTGGGACCCCAACGAGGTGATGCACCGTCTCGATCCCGATGGCCGCACCTACGGCCAGCGCACCCGCAAGACGTTGCTTCACATCACGCTGACCCCCAAGGGGGCCGTCAAGCGGGTCCGCATCCTCAACGACAGCGGCGTGCTCGAGCTCGACAAGGAAGCCATCGGCTCGGTCAACCTCGCGGCGCCGTTCGTCAATCCGCCGCCCCAGATGATCGATCCCAGGACGGGGTTCATCGAGATCGACTTCATGTTCATCTTGCAGGACGGCAAGCAGCGGATTCGTCGGTACCTGCGTTGACGGCCGACCCTGCCCGTCGTGGCCAACGGCCGGCCGGGTGTGGCCGCGCATGATGTAGCCTGGGCCTCATGACGGCTTCTCGCTCCCGCCTGTCCGACGAAGAAGTGACGACGCAGCTGGCCGATCTCCCCGGTTGGTCGGTCGAGGACGGGAAGCTGACCCGTCACTATCGCTTCCAAGATTTCATCGCCGCGGTCGGGTTCATGACCCAGGTCGCGATCGAGGCCGAGCAGCTCGACCATCACCCCAATTGGAGCAACGTCTACAACCGCGTCGACGTGACGCTGTGGACGCACGACGCCGGGGGGCTGACCGCGCTCGACGTGAAGCTGGCCCGCGCGATGGAGCGCCGAGCTGGCGCCGCCGTGACCGATTGAGTCCGACGGCTCCCGGCTCGCTCAGTCCGGCCACAAGCAAATGGGGGGCTTGCTCTCCATGAAGCACACCATCCCCACCGTGCACACGCCGGCGCCCCTGCAGCTGAGCACGCACTCGCCGCGTCCGTTTTGGTCGATGTCGATGCACGTGGGCAGGGCGGACGTGCCGGGTGGGGCCGGGGGCACTCCTCGCTGCTGGCGCACGGTGCGATGCAGACTGTCTCGGGTGCCTTCCCGCCCGTCGTCAGGCATGTCTCGCCCTGACCGGTGCAGTCGGCATCGCCGCGGGGACAGGGCCCGTACGCGGAAGGGCCATCGGAACCGGTCGAGGCCTCGGTCTCCCCGTCCGATCCAACCTCGGCCGAGTCGCCCGTGGTGGTGGACGTGCCGGGGTCGGTGGTCCCGGCCGTCGTGTCGGCGCCAGACGTAGGACCAGGACCGTCGGTGGGGTCCTGGGTGCAGTCACACTCGCTCAGGCTCGTGCCATCGGCGGTGCAGGTCTGCACGCCCTGCGCTCCGCCCGTGCACAGACAGGCCTGGGTCGAGCCGGGCAGGCACGTGTCCCCGGGGCCGGTGCTCGTCGATCCCGAGCCCGCGGCGGTGTCGACTGGAGGTGCGTCCGAGAAGCACGCCACACCCACCAATGTGCCCACCAAGCCCAACCTCAGGATCCAGCTGGAACGCGACGGTGGCGGAAGGGACGGACGATCCATGCACTCAGGCTACACGGCCGTCGTGCCGGGGACGACCCCAACTCGCGTGTGATCGGGGGTCCCTCGAGGCATGGGCGCGACGGAGCCGCGCGTGGACGGCTGGTCGTCCGCGAGCGAGCGGTGATGGGGCAACGCGCCCGCGGCGGATCGAACGAAAAAGGGGCGATACGCCGAAGCGCTCGCCCCTTTCGGTGCTGATCCGAGCCGAGTTGTCTACGCCTTGGTCTCGGCGGGGAGGCTGGCCAGGATGCGCTTGAACTCGGGATGGTCGGGCATCATCTGCAACGCCGCGGTGCAGACCTGCCGGGCCTCGGCAAACATGTTGGCGTCTCGCATGCACGAGGCCAGCCCAACCACCGGCTCCACGGCGCGGGGATTGAGGGCCACGGCAACGCGCAGGTGCTCCACCGCGTCGCGAGGACGGCCTTGCTTGCGATGGATGGCGGCGATGAGGTTGCGAATCTCCACATCGTTGGGCCGCAGCTTGACCGCATTGTTGAGGTGGGCCAACGCGGCGCCATCACCCTCGGCCTCGCGGATGGCGAGGGCGAGCATCATGTGCGGCTGCCAGAACTTCTCGTCGCGGGCGATGATCTCGCGCAGGAACTTGGCCGCCTGCTCGGTGGCCTCGGGCTTGCCCGAGCGAACCTGCTCGATCGCCTGGTCGTACTTGTCGTCGAAGTCCTCGACGTCCAGCGTCAGTCGGCCACGCCGCGCGAAGGCGTCGTCGTCGAGGCTGCGCCGCGGAAGCGCGAGGATCTTGTCGAGGTACTCACGCCCCTTGGGGGGATCGTCGCCGTCGAGATACATCGTGGCGACGTAGCGCAGGACCGTGGCGTTGTTGGGGTGCTTGGTCGCCGCGTCGAGCAGGAGCATGGTCGCTTCCTCGCTCTTTTCCTCCTCGTGGAGGTCCAGCAGCATGTCGAGCACGCTCTTGGCCAGGCGCGAGCCTTCCACGGCCGTACGCAGCAACCGCATGGCCTCGGCACGGTCTTCCTTGCCCGACTTGTCGTCGGCGCGGTCCCACAGCACGTTGGCCAGGTCACCGTAGGCGCTGGGAATCTGTCCCTCGTCGACGGCGCGGCGCAAGAACGGCTCGGCCTCGTCGTGCTTGTCTTCCTCGATCATCAGGGCGCCCAGGTGCGCCATGAGGCCCGGGTCTTCGTTGCCCCGCTCGGCGGCGAACTGCGCCACCTTGAGTGCGTTGGGCTTGTCGTCCGCGCCCCGCAGGGTCTGCACGAACTGGTTGGTGACCGCCGCGTTGGTGGGATCGAGGTTGAAGGCCTTGTTGAACGCCTGCACCGACGAGCCCAGGTCACCCAGCTGACGGAACAGCGCCGCGAGGTGGTGGAACAGCGTGGCGTCGTCCTCGCGCTTTTGGGCTGCGATGTTGAGCGCCTGCAGGCACAGCGGGATGGCGGTCTGGTCGACGGGGTTGCGCACCAAGATGTCGACCATCAGGTGCAGACCCTGCACCGCGGGGTCCATCTTGGGATCGCGGTTGAGCGCGTCCATGAACGGCGACAGCAGCTGCTCGGGCGTGGTGGGGACGCAGCGTCCCTGCAGCGCGCTGAGGTTGCCCAGGCCGACCAGGAACGAGACCAGGGCCTGGTGGTCGCTGGTGCTGAACGCTTCCTTCCAGTCGTCGTGGTCGATCTGGATGTCGTCGCGTGCGGCCAGCTTGCCGAGCACCTCGAACATGTTGGCGGGAAGCTCTTCGGTGCTGCCCTCCCACGTGAGCGTGTCGAGCAGCGTCAGTCCGGGATCGGTCTCGCCCTCGGACTCACCCTCGGCTTTGGCCTCCGGCTCACCCTCGGTCTCGCCCGACGGCTTCAGCTCGACCAGGCGTGCCTCGTATGACAGCACCTTGTCTTCGACCTTCATGTTGGTGATGAGGCCGCGCTTGGCGTTGGGGAATCGACGGATTCCCTCGGCCGCACGTTGGTCGGTCCACGGCTCGCGGAACACCATCAATGCGGGCACCTTGCGACCCTCTTGATCGGCCATCGCGGTGAACACCGGGGCGGCCGCCTTGGCTCCGCGTGCCGCCAGTTCTTGCGCCCACCACCGCTGCACACCCATGGCCAGCGGAGCACCCTTGCCTTCGTTGGTGCAGGCAATCGGGAGGATCACGAACTCGATCGCGTCCGCGGCTTGTGCGCCTTCGGCCTCGTCTTCGTCCTCGTCCTCGTCCGCAAAATCGTCATCGTCGTCTGGCCCTGCGTCGAGGAGCATCTCGGTCTCCTCTTCGGGGGGATTTTGGTCTTCGCCAGCCATGGAGGGCGAAGCCTGCCCCATGCCCGAGGGCCGTGCAAGGCGCAAGGGCGCCCCGTGCGGGCACGTCGGCGGGGCCTGGTACCGTTGCCTGGAACATGACGACCACGACCGCGAAAACCGCTGCGAACTACGCGCAGATGCTGGTGGTCGCGGCCGCGGTCGGGGGATGTGGCGAGCCGGCCGTGGACGCGGTGGTCGTGTGGGTCGATGGGGTCGCCGACGACGACGGCAACCGTCGAGTTCGCATCTACGACTCCGGCCAGCGGGACACCTTGCCGCTGCGCCCCGACATCCCGGGGTCGAGCATCGATCTGCTGCAAGTCGGGCTGGATGCCCGCTCGCGTGGTGTCGCGCTGTCGGGCACCGATGCCACCGTGTGGGTCGACCGCGGATCGGGCCGACGGGTGACCCTCAGCGCCGCCGCGGTCGGTCGCGAGGAGTCGGTCGCCCCGGGGTTTTCGTTCACGCGCTCGGGCGACGCGATCTTGAGGCGACTGGAGGTCGATTCCACGCAGCCGGCGACGTGGCTGTTCGCCACCCTGGCGGGGGTGGGCCCCGCGGAGGCGCGCACGATAAGCCCTCCGGCCGATGCCGACCGGTGGACGCTGCGTCACGCGGCCGATGCTCCGGTGTTGGTGTGGGCCCAAGTGGAGGGCAGCCCGGCTGCGGTCGATGGCCGTGTGGAGGTATGGGCCTACCCCAGCGACGAAGGGGAGGGGCCCGTCGTCGAAGAGCTTCGCCCGCTGGGGCGCGGCACCATGCGTGGCCGCGGGGTGCAGCTGGAAGCGGTTGCGCACCTGCCCGCGCCCGACTGTCCCGATCGCTTGTGCACCTCACCGAGCGGGCGCCAGCTGTTCACGATGGTCGACGCCGATGGCTGCGACGTGTGGCGTTGGTCGTGGGTGGAGGCCGAGTCGACCATGGCCGAGACTGCTCCCGAGCGCATCGCCGTGACGTGCCCCGGTCCGCAGCAAGCGGAGCTGCTGGCGGTCATCGGCGACGACTTGCTCGTGCTCGACGATGTGCATCGCCTCTACCTGGTCGACCTCGGGGCGAACCAGGTGCAGGCGATTCCCAAGCCGGCGGGTCTCATCTCGGCGCGGCTCGCGGCGCGGGGACGGGTATTGCTGGTGTCGTCGCCGCGGGGCGAGCTGGTGCGGATCGACGCGATGGGTCCGCGCCTGGTCAGTGGCATTCAGTCCGGTTGCACCATTCAAGACGGCCTGGCCATCAGCCCCGGCGGCACCTGGTTGGTGCAGAGCTGCAATGGCCAGACCGCCTCGGGCATCGGGTTCGACGGTCAGATCCAGCGAATCTCCGTGCTGGGGGCCGAGCTGTACACGGGCATCCCGATGCGTCCGATCGCCATCGACGAGGAGGGCAACGCGTTGCTGTACAGCGTGTCGTCCGACGACGACGAGGGCACACCGCGGGGCTTGTTCGTGCTCAGCGGGGACGGGCAGCTGACGCGGATCGACGCGCTCGAGCCGTTCCCCGGCCGGGTCATGTTGCCCACGGGCGGCGGCCAGGCGGTGCCGGGCCGGTTCTCTGCCGCTGGTCCCACGTAGTCGCGGCGCAGCCCCTCAATCGCGGAATGGATCGGACCACCGTGGGTCCTGGGCCAGGGCATCGTCGGTGAGCGTCTCGAGGAACGCCACCAGGGCGAGCTTCTGGGCCTGGTCCAGGCCCAGCTGAAGAGGCTGACCGCCTGGCCCCCGCAGTCGCTGGTCGAGGTTGGGGTGCGCCTGCACGCCGTTGTCATAGTGCTCGACGACCTCGGCGAGGGTCTCGAACCGCCCGTCGTGCATATAGGGAGCCGTCTGTGCCACGTTGCGCAGCGATGGTGACTTGAAGTCTCCGTCTCGTTGTGGGTCGTCGAGCGCATCGCCGACCCCGTTGTCGTCGTTGGGCCCCGCGTCGAGACCGTTGTTGGTGGCGACGGTGATCTGGAAGATGGCGAGGTTTTGCGGAGCCATGCCCGGAGGGCCTTGCGGTCCGCCGTTGTCGAGGTGGCACGGCGCGCAGCGGCCTGGCCCGAAGAAGACCTGCTTGCCGAGGTTTTGTTGCGCGCTGTAGTTGGGAAAGTCCGCCATCGGATTGCCCGCGGCGGCGATGCCCTCATCCCAGTCGGTGCGATATGAGACGATCGAGCGCACGAACTGTGCCAGTGCGGCCGAGATCCTGTCGGCGTCGACCTGTGCGTCCCCGAACGCGTCCTCGAACAGAACGGCGTAGTAGGGCTGGGCCTCGACGCGCTCGACCAGCTCGGCGAGGGTCAGCCCCATCTCCACGGGATCTTGGATGGGCATCAACGTCTGCTCCTCGAGCGTCTGTGCCCGCTCGTCCCAGAAGAAGTGTCCGGAGTCGTAAAATCGCGCGTTGGCCAGGCCCATGGAGTTGCGTCCGGTCAGCCCCCCCTCGAAGCCCTCGCTGAGCGTCACGGGGTCGGAAAACCCGTCGGCCTGGGCGTGGCACGAGGCACACGAGATGGTCTCGTTGGCCGACAGCGCCACGTCGTAGAACAGCACGCGGCCCAGCGTGGCCCCGGGATCCGACAGCGGGTTGTCGGCGGGTGTGTTGTCGAACGTGTCGACGGTCGGTGTCTGAAAGTGGGCCGGGAGCGCGGGGCTGTAGTCGAACGGGGGCCACGGCAGATCGAGGGCGTCCGAGACCTCGGCCGGGTAGTGGTCCCCGTCGGCAGGTCCGTCGTCCTGCGTCTCGCCTGCGGTCTCGTCTCCAGTCTCGCCGCCATCGCCTCCGTCGGTCCCATCGTCGCCGCCATCGCCCGAGGCGGTGTCACCAGCCCCTGTGGGGTCGTCCTGGGGCATCGTGCCCATGGACTCGGCGTCATCGCAGGCCGCGACGAGGGTGGTGGCAAGGGCAGCGAGCATCCAAGATCGTGTGCGCATCGGCGGTCGTGGTTCCCTGGGGAGGGCGTCCGTGCCCTCGTCCCGCCCTTGGACAAAGCAACGAACGTGCCAGGGAAGGGCGGGCGAGGGAGCGCGCTGCTGCGACATTCGCCGGGGATGGCCGCCGGCCGTGCAGACTCGGCAGGGAGTGGCCCTGCCAGATCTGCAGCGCGCTGCAGGATCTTCAAAGCTCCACGAACAACACCAGCTGCTCCGTCGACTCGCCCGATGGCGCGACCTCGACGGGCTGGTTGGGGAGCGACACCAGGTCGCCCGCGTCGGGAAACAGCGTGCCTGCCAGGTTGTCGTTCCGATCGAGCACCGCGATCGCGAGGTAGTCACCCCCGTGGATCTGCTCGAACGGCACCTCGACGGAGGTGGCGCCCGCGGGGGCTTGCACCCGCAGGAAGCGGCTGGGCCAGCAGCTCCCCGGGGTCACCCCGCAATCGCTGGTCGACAGGATCACCCACGCCCATGTCGGCTCGGCGACGGCCTCGGTCCACGACAGGCTCACGGTCAGCGCGGGCATGTCCGGGAACGGGTCATCCGATCCGCCCGGGGAGGTGTCGTAGGGAAAATCTCCGTCGAGCATCCGCTGCTCGCGGCGGATCCCCTCCCAGTACATGTGCGGGCGGCCGAGGACCGCGGCCGACAGCACCACGCGCTCGGGATCGTCGAGCCGAATCTCAGCCTCCACGTAGCCACAGCCGGCCGTCACCGCACAAAATCGCCAGGTCTGCGCCTTCGGATCGTGGTCGACGAGCACGCTTCGGGTGTCGCGCAGCAGCCCCAGGAACTCGCCGCCGTTGCGAAACACGAGCGTCGGCTGGCCGTCGTGCTCCTCGACCGTGAACGCGAAGCGCAGGTTGTTGTCGGCGTCGAGATCGACCCGGGAAAACAACGTGCGGTCGTCCGCGGGTCGGATGTCCATCGCCATGATGGGAAAGTCGCCCACCGAGGTCGTCGAGGTCACGGGCGCGACCCACAGCCCGGGCAGCTGCTCCAGGAGGTCCAGCGCATCGTCGTCGGGAGGCAGTGGAGACCCCGTGGTGTCGGCCCCGTCGCTGCTGCCCGGCGCGTCGGTGCTCGATCCCGTGGAGGTCTCGGTGGCGACGGGGGGTTGTCCCGAGGAGCCCTCGCCGCCCATGGGTGAAGAGTCGGTCCCGGGGCAGCCGGCCAGGCCCCACAGCGCGGCAACGGCCGGCAACGCGGAGCGCACTACAAATCTACGACAGCTCGACAATGGCAATGGATAAGGCATGGCGCATTGAACACCGAGGCGGCCGCGAGGTGTCACCGGCCCGAGGTGGGGAGGGCGAACGCCGCGTCAGCGGCCGGGCGCGAGGGCGATGAGGCGGTCCATGAATCGCTGGACCTCGTCCTCGGTGTTGTAAAAGTGCGGCCCGATTCGCAGCCCGCACCCGGGGCGCCAGTCGTGCTTGTAGCGCTCCTCGATGAGCTGCTTGCTCACCGCTTCGCTACCCGGGAAGTCGACGGCCACGAACCCCGTGCGTCGGTGCTCCTCGAGCGGGGAGTGCACGGTGAGGCCGGCCTGCTGGGCCCGGTCGACGACGATGCGACTGAGCGCCAGGTTGTGCGACCGAATGTTCTCGATGCCGATCTCGTGGAGCGGGCGGTAGGCAGCCTGCGCGATGTAGTAGGCGGGAATCGAGGGGGTCCCACCGAGCAGTCGCCGGGCATCGGTCCCATAGCGGATGGGCGCCGGCTCGAAGGCAAACGGCTCGGCGTGGGCCATCCACCCCGTGGTGCGGGGCTCGAACGTGGGGAGGGTCTCGGGGTGCACGTACAAGAACGCGGTGCCGGGCCCACCACACAGCCACTTGTGGCTGCCCCCCACGACGAAGTCGGCGTTCCACTGCTGGACGTCGAACGGGACCGTACCCAGGGTTTGGTAGACGTCGACGATGACCTTGGCCCCAACCTCGTGGGCGCGCCGACAGATGGCCTCCACGTCGAGCAGCGCTCCCGAGACGTAGATCGCGTGCGAGATCGACACCACGGCCGTCTGCTCGTCGATGGCGTCGAGGATGCGCTCGGTGGGCACGTTCATCCCGTCGTCCGAGGGCACCAGGCACAGGTCCGCGCCCAGCGACCGAAACCGTTCCCACACGTAGATCACGTTGGGGAACATCAGCGACTCGGTGACCACCTTGTTGCGGGGGCCCGACCAGTCGATGCTGCTGGCGACCGCTGCCTGGAAGTACGCCACGTTTTGGTTGAGGCCCGTGTGCCCCGGCTTGCCGCCCATCAGCTTCGCCACCGAGTCGGCGGTGTCGGCCACCACGTCCAGCCAGCGATTCCAGGCCTCGACGCCCTCGTCTTGCCAGGTATCGAGGTAGGCCGTGGTGGCCTCACGGGCGGACCGCGACATCGCGCCCATGCTGTTGCTGTTCATGTACACACTATCGGCGAGGATGGGGTACTGCTCGCGGTAGGTGGCCAGCTTGGGGTTGATGGCGATGTCGTCCATGGTGGCGGTGTTGCCCGGTCACCGTAACAGAAGCGCTCTCGCTGGCCACGCGGGCTCGGGGTGAGGCTTCGCCCTCGCGGTGGGCGGTGGGTGCGTCGACGCGCGCGCTGCGGTGTTCGCCGGGACGTGGGGTCGTGGTGACTCAGGGAGCCGCGCCGCTGACCATCTGCGTCACCCGAGCCTGAGCCTCGGCGAGGGCGGGATGCGCCCCGTGCCTGCGGGCCAACCCCGACAGTCGCTGCAGCGTATCGGCGGGCCCCCGCTCGAGCACCGACAGCGCCACGTACTCGCGCAGCGTGTCTTGGCCAAAGCCCAGGGTGAAGGCCCGCTCATAGGTGCGCAGTGCGGCCATGGGCTCGTCGGTCTTGGAGCGCAGCCGGGCCTGTCGGATGAAGATGCGGTACTGGGTACGCGACGTCTGCGGTGCCTGGCGGGCACGCAACGCGGCGATGGTGTCGGCCTCGCGGACCGCGGTGGCCTCGCTGCCTGCGGCGAGCCACATCGCAGCGGCAAGGCCGCTGAGCCCAAGCCCCCCCACCACACCGACCAGCGCCCGAGTCTGGGCTCGGGGAGTCGCTCGGGTCCACCGCCAGGCCAGCGCCGAGACGAGCACCAGCTGTCCGCTCACCACGACCCATGGAAACAGGCCGTCGCCGATCGACCACTGCGCGACCCAACCGGTCGCGGTGTCACCCAGGGAGCCCAGGGCCTGGACCTGGGCGTTCCACAGCCCGCCCCAGTCGAGGATCGGCGTGAGCACGGCCCCGGGCGCGTGGCGTCCAAACAGCGCCAGGTTGAACGACCACGCCGCGCCCACGACCATCGAGCCCAGCAGTCCCACGGTGGTCGTGCGCGACCGGGCTTGCCGCAGGAGCTCGGCCCAGCCCAGGGCGAACACGGGGACCATGAAACACCATCGCCGTGCACCAAACCCCGCGCCGCCGCTCCAGTGGCGCGAGTACTTGGGTGCATCGATGATGTGGTCGTAGCTGGTGCCGTTGAGGTACAGCTGCACCACCAGCAACAGCAGGCACCCGGCCGCGAGCAGGGGGTCGGTGCGAAGCAGCACGAGCAGCCCCACCAGCGCGGGGATGATCACGGGCGACCACACCAGCAGACCCCGGTGGGGGTGGACCAGCGCATGGCCGAGCGACCACTCGACCTCGGTGAGCGCCGCGGTCAGCGATCCCCCGGTCCCACCCCAGATGATGGCGTCCAGCCGTCCGCCGACCACGACGGCCAACGCCACGGGCAGCAGCAGTGCACCCAGATCCAGCCCGAGGCGGCGCAGCCGGTCTGGCGTGGTGCCGGCGGTGTGCATCGCTCGGTGCACGACCAACAGGCCCGGGATGATCGCCAGCGCCAGCGCCTGACTGTGCAACAAGGCCAGCGCCCCCAAACCCAGCGCGGCGAGCAACAACATCTGCACGCGGGGCTCCTTGCGCCACGCCAGGGTCGCGAGCACCACCCCGGTCGCGACCGCAGCCGCGGTGACGTGGGGGCGCACGGTGATCGCATGCCCATAAAACCACAGTGGTGTGCCCAGCCACAGACACACCGCCACCAGCACGCCGTAGGCCCAGGGCCGGGAGGGTGCCTCCGTATCGGTACCCGTGGGCTCGCGCAGACGGCCCACCACGAGCATCATGAGCCCCGCGATGGTCAGCAGCCCCAGGGCTCCGGTGATGGCATGGACCGCGCGCAGGGTGGGCTGGAGGTCGGCCTCGGGTACCCCGGTCGCGCGCAGCACGGCGTGGCTGGGCCACACGATCGCGGCCAGCCCGGGGCTCCAGTGGTTGCCGATCATCCCCGTGGCTGTGGGGCGAGCGAGTGCCTGCGGCATGCCCCCCGCGTCGAACTCATCGAGATAGAAGAGGTCACCGTCGTCGACGGCCGACAGCGCGGGCGCCAGATGCCCCAGGCTGTCGTGCCCATCGAACAGCGGCGGGGTCGCGGGGAAGGCCCACAGCACCAGCGCCAGGGTCCACCACCACCACCACCGCCGCCGCGAGGTGCCGTCCACGACGCTCTCAGCTGGCGTCGGCGACGAGCTTGGCGTAGGCCGCGGCGTCGAGCAGGTCGTCGAGTGTGGAGCCCTCGCCCGCCTTGACCTTCACCAGCCATCCCTCGCCGTACGGGTCCTTGTTGACCAGCTCGGGGCTGTCTTCGAGCGCGCTGTTGATCTCGGCCACCGTACCCGTGAGGGGGGCGTACAGCTCGGAGACGGCCTTGACCGAGTCGATGTCGCCGAAGCTCTCGCCCTTTTCGATGTCGGCGCCAACGTCGGGCACCGTCACCATGGTGATGTCGCCGAGCTGCTCCACGGCGTGGGTGGTGATACCGATGACGATGAGGTCGCCGTCGCGGCGCGCCCACTCGTGGTCCGAGGTGTACCGAAGGTCCGCGGGGAAGTTGTCGCTCATGGGGGTTGGGTCCGTGAGGTGAGAAGGAGACGGAGCGTCAGCGAGGTCGCTTGTAGAACGCGCCCTTGACTTGGGTGGCGTCGAGGATTCGGTTGCGCTGCCGCAGGCGCAGCGGCTTGCCGGGGCCGGCGATGGCCTTGGGGACGTAGGCGAGGCCGACGGCGCCACCTACCGTGGGCGCCGGTCCGCCGGAGGTCACGCGTCCGACGACGGCATCGTCGTCGTCGATGACTTCGGCGTCGTGTCGCGCGATGCCGCGGCCGTCGATGGTGAAGCCCACCAGTCGGCGCGTGACCCCGGCCGCCTTCACGGCCGTGAGCGCCTCGTGGCCCACGAACGGCGGTGTATCGGGGCCCCGGTCGAGCTTGACCACCCAGCCCAAGCCCGCCTCGTACGGGTTGGTGGTCTCGTCGATGTCTTGCCCGTACAGCGACAGTCGGGCCTCCAGCCGCAGCGTGTCGCGGGCACCGAGGCCGATGGGCTCGACCTTGGCGTCGAGGAGGGCTTGCCACACGGCGGGCGCGTCGTTGGCGAGCACGAACAGCTCGAAGCCATCCTCTCCGGTGTAGCCCGTGCGCGCGGCGGTGACCGAGGCGCCGGCGACGACGGTGTCGCGCATGCCGAAGCTCCCGACCTCGCGCAGGTCCGCATCGTCGGCGAGCGTGGCGACGATGTCGACCGCCGAAGGCCCTTGCACGGCGATGAGCGCGAAGTCGTCGCTGCGATCTTCGATGGTGCAGCGGTCGGCCGCATGCTTTCGAAAGTGCGCGACGTCCTTGGCGATGTTCGCGGCGTTGACGACGATCCGGAAGTGCTCCGCGCCCAGGCGATACACGATGCAGTCGTCGACGATGCCGCCGTCGGGCTGGCACGTGACCGTGTACAGCGCTCGACCGTCGGCCAGCGTCCCGGCGTTGCCCGTCACCAACACGTGGATGGCATCCAGTGCCCCGGGCCCGAGAAAATCGACCTCGCCCATGTGGGACACGTCGAACATGCCGGCCGCGGTGCGGACCGCGTTGTGCTCGGCGAGGATTCCCTGGCCGAACTGGAGGGGCATCGACCAGCCTCCAAACGGGACCATCTTGGCGCCGCGTTCAAGATGCAGAGCGTGGAGCGGAGTGGGTCGGAGATCACCGGTCATGCGCGCCCCGGCACTATCGGCGACCATGCGCACTGGTGCAACCGGCGCCCCTCGGATCGAGGCGCTGGCGCGGCGTGCGGCATCGATGTCGGGATTGGGACTGTCGCCGCGGTGGCGCCACGGGTGCCGAGCGGCCGTGACGTTGTAAGCTGCGCCCATTGCCCCGGGTTGACCCCGTCATGACCTCCATGCTCGCTGCTGCTCGTGCTGTGCCGCTGGTCCTCGCCCTGGGAGTGGCGGTGGGCGGATGTGGTCGCAGCGGGAAGGGTCCGCGAACCCCCGACGGCGCGACGTCGCAGATCGAGGCCAACAGCTACATTCGCCGCGCGATTCGGTCTTCGTCCGAGGGCTGGATCTTGCTGCCCTCGCAGCGGGCCGAGTCGCTGTTCGAGCGGCCGCGGCTGTACGAGATCGCCCAAGGCATGCGGCCCCAGGCGGCGCGCTGCTTCTTGGCGCGGGCCATCGAGACGATGGAGCCACAGACCGACGGGGAGCGTGGTTATCGTGACGTCCCCGAGGGGCAGCTCAAGGTGCGCGTGCGTCTGGCTCCGTCGGGCGAGGTGCTCCGGACCGAGGTGCTCGAGTCGGGCTTCAAGGACGCCCAGATGGGGCCCTGCCTCGAGAAGGTCCTGCGTGAGCAGCTGTGGCCTCCCAACCGCAGCGGCAATGCCCACTACCTCGACGCGGTGTACTGGGTGAGCCTGGGTTTCCAAGGAGGGCTGCCCCCCGACACCCTGCGGCGGGAGCAGATCTCGGCCGGGCGGCGTGCCAAGGCGTGTCTGCAAGGCCGGGTGGATTCCGGTCGCTATGAGGTCGCCGGCCTCAACCTCGTCAGCCGCGAGGGGGCGACGATGGTCAATCGGGTGGAGGCCAAGACGCTCCCCGACGAGATCCGCGGCTGTATTGCCACCGCAATGCGCGACATCCGATTGCCTCGCGATCCCGACGCGTTCGTGCGCCCGGTGTCACCCCAGGTGACGTTCGAAGTGGACCGCGATGGCACGATCACGGTGGACGGCGAGCGCTGGCTGGAGCTGGTGGAGCTCGAAGAGCGCGCGCAGCGAGCAGCCGAGCGTGCTGCGCTGGCCGAGGGCGACGAGGAGGTCGACGACATCTACGTCGACACGATGCCGCCGCGCCGTCCCGATTCCGAGCAGGCCGAGGACACCGCCCCCACCGCCGAGGGCCCGCTCGAGCTGGCCCCCGAGCCCACGCCGTCGCCCGACGCCTCCGAGCCCACCGCGCCGGCCGCCCAGGACCCCGGCAAGCCGGGCCTGCAGCTCGACCTCGGCGGTCGTGGTCGCGGAGACGATGCCTCGCGTGGGCGGGAGGCCCGACGATCACCGAGCCGTCGGGCCAGGCCGGCGTCGCAGGAGATCGGTCGCATGACGGTCTCGTTCATCGACCCGAGCACGGCGCTGGCGGTACCCGGCGGCCGCGACCTCGACAGTCGGCGGCTCACGCATCGCGACCTTCCCGTGTTGGTGGAGGGTGAGCTGGAGCGGATGGTCGGCTTCGTCCGGGTGGTGCGATTGCTGGGAGGGATGCTGGCACTGCTGGGAGGGCTCGCCGCCACGGCCGGGGTGGTGCTGCATCTGCCCGCGCTGGCCATCGCGGCCAGCCTGCTGGGCACCCTCATCTTGTACGCGCTGTGGGACGACACGCGGCTGGCCAATGCGCTGGAGCTGGTCCAGCGGCGGCGGGTCCCCGAGGCCGAGGCGACGCTGGCCCGTCTCGCTGGATCGTCACGACGATCACCGTGGCAGC
>JAHZJA010000828.1 GCA_022601155.1 Deltaproteobacteria bacterium
CCCGAGGCAAAGTCGCGAAGACCGTCCTCGTGGCCCAGCAGCGTTCGCTCCGCCTCGACCAGGCGCTCGCGAATGAAGCTCGCCGCCTGCGCTGCACCCTGGCTCTGCCACTGCAGGCTCTGGTCCACATAGTGCGCCATCACCCCCTGCACCACGGCCTGGGCGACGTAGCGATCGGGCGAGGAGAACGAGATCTGCACGAGGTTGGTGCGCTCGCGGACCTTACCCAGGCTCGCCACCGACAGCCGCGGCACGAGCCGCTCGAGCAGCGCCCCATCCGGCACGAGCTCCACCCGCAGCGACTCCCCCGCCGCCAGCGGTGCGGCACCCAGGTGCAGCCGCAGCGGATCGAGCTGTAGGGGCTCCCCGACGACGACTGCATGCACGCTCGCGTCTCCGTCAGGGTCGACCGTCAGCGTCAGGGAGCTGTCGTCACCCGCGGCCAGCTCCACCGTCAGCGGCGAAAATCGCCCCTCCGCCAGCTCGGCCTCCACCAGTGCCTCGCGGAGCGCGATCAGTCGTGCGTCGGTGGGACGCTCGCCATCGAGGGTCACGTGGGTGTCCGTGCTCAGCCACTGTGCCGCCAACGGATCCACCGCGTGCAAGCCCAGCCCCTTGAACACCTCGAGCAAGAAGTCGCGCCGCTGCAGCACCTGCACCTCGGTATCGACCTGCTCGCCGCCCATCCCCGCCAGGTCGGCCAGCGGATGCACCCGGGTGGCCGTCGACCCCGCGACTTGCACCACCCCCACCGAGGCGTAGGTGGGCACGGCCAGCACGGCGTACGCCGCCGCCATACCAAGCACCAACACCCAGACCGACAAGGCCAACACCCAGTGTCGCCGCAGATCGTCCAGCCGCGCGACCACGAAGCCATGCAGCCCCGCCGCTTCCGGAGGCGGCATGGGCTCGGGGCCCGCCGCGGGAGGTGACTCCACCGCAGCGAGCTCCGGACGACGACGACCGCCTCGCCCGCTCATGGCGACCTCGACATCACCACGTGATTATGCCGGTTGCCCGCCCGCCCGATCCACCCGGGGCAGCAGCGCCGCGACCCCGATCACCAACAGCACCCCGTGCGTGAGCAGCGAGGTCAGTAGAGCCGAATTGGCGAGGTTGAACGCGGGCAGGGCGAACAAGGCCGCCGCCAACGCTCCCGGCAGCCCCACCGCGGCCCGGTCGTAGGCCCACAGCACCGCCGCCAGCAGGCCGGTGGCCGCCGCCATCCCCAGCCCGCCGAAGTTGGCGTAGCCGTCCGCCCACACCGAGGCGTTGGCGCTGGCCACCGACGCAAAGTACTGCCCGCCCACCAACCGCGGCGGGGCCACGGCGCTGGCGTGCGGCACCAGCCCCTCCAGCACGCTGTGCCCCAGCCAGGCGTGCTCATGCTGCGCGTAGTAGTCGACGTACAGGCCCATCAGCTGTCCGGGCACGACCACCGTGCGGCGCACCAACACTCCGGCCACCAGCTGGCCGTCGGCGAAGTGAGCCTCCAGCATCCCGAGGACGAGCAGCGCCGTCGCTCCGCCCAGCATCCAGCGGCCGAACCGGCGCCCGCCGTCCCGCATCACGAAGACCACCACGGCGATGAGTCCCGCCGAGAGCACCACCGACTTGAGGGCCGTGATCCCGAACAGCAGCAGCTGTCCTGCCACTCCCAGCAGCACCACACCGGGCCGCCGTCGCACCACGCCCCAGGCGATGAGGACGGGGTTGATGACGTTGGCCGCCCAGGCCACCGCGTATGCGCCCAGCCGTCCGCCGCTGCGAGCCACGTCGCCAAACTCGGCGCGCACGTCATAGATCTCCGCCCAGCTGGGGAGCGACTGCGGCAGGCCGAACTTCACCACCACCGCGACGTGCAAGCCCACCGCTGCCACGCCAAACCACAGCCAAAACCGTGGGCTGGCTTCGGGGGCATCCATCCTCGCGCGGCGGCCCAGCGGCAGCACATACGACCAACAAAGCCCCGCCATGCACCCCAACAGCATCACGCCCAGGCCGATCCAGCGCCCCGGCGGTCCGCCCACCGACTCCATCGGAACCAGCAGCGAGGGCACGTAGACCAACAGGTACAGGAACCACAGCCCGATCTGCGACGGTCGACCAAGCGCGCGGGGCATCCACAGCGCGGGCACCACGGCGAGCACGCTGAGCGTCCCACGAACCCAAGCCGCGGGCGCGTGGTGCTCGAGCCCCATGTACGCCCAGCGTGGATGCAGATCGTGGACGTATGTCCACTGCAGCAAGACCACATAGACCGCAGCCAGCCCGACCAACAGCGCGCGCTCGCGACCATCGTGCGGCATAGGGGGCACCGTCAGGCACGGTAGCCGATGCCCCGGCACCCCCGCCACCGATCCCGTCGCCCGGGCCCGGGACCCTGCACCACGGGTCCCGAACCGACCGCCCGCCTTCGTTCCCGCCTGGCGTCGCTTTCCTCGACGGATTGGCGCCAAGCTGGCCATCAGCGGGGTGTGACGCAGCGGCAAGACGAAATTGGATGGGGCGGTCCACGGCGATGGGCACTCGGCGGCGTGCTCGCCATCGCGACTGGCTGCGCCGACCCGGGCACCCCCCTGGCCCCGGACGATGATGACCCGGCCGCAACGGACTCCGAACAGGAGCCGCCCGAGACCTCGGCCACCACGGGTGGAGCGATCGACTCCAGCGACGACGCCGCGGAGTCCACCACCGCCGAGCCCGTCGACTGCGACTTCGACGATGTCGGCATCGTCGTCCCCACCCCCGACGGTTGCTGCGGTTGCACCTGCGGCGAGACCCGCTGGTCGTGCTCGGCCGACACCTGCCTCACCCCCGACGGCACCGCCGAAGCGCTGGCCCCGGAGGCCGGGTTCTTCGAGCTGGCCCCGTACGAATACTCGTGGAATGGAGCCGCCAAGACCTCTGCGCGTTCACGCGTCTGGTACTCGTTTTGGCCCGCCGACGACCAACCCCAGCAGCGCCCGCTGATGATCCTGTTCAACGGGGGTCCCGGATCGTCCACCGGGCTGCTGTTTGGCTCCAACACCGCTCCCTTCACCCTCGACCCCCAGCGAACCGATTCCGTCGCCGCCACCGAGCGGCCGTGGACCGAGGGCTTCAACCTGTTGTTCGTCGACGCACCGGGCACAGGCTTCTCGTACGACCTCGCCCAGCCCGACGGCACCACCCAGTCGGTCGGCATCGACCCCGACCGCGACGCCAGCGCGTTCATCTCCGTGCTCCTGCGATTCCTCGCCCGGCACCCCGCGCTGCAGTCCAACCAGATCGTCATCCTCGGCGAGAGCTACGGCGGCACCCGGGCCATGTTGATGCTCGAGCAGATGCTCGACTACGAGACGCTGATCGACGGGACCAACCCGTACCAAAACCCCAGCGTCTACGCCGAGATTCGGCGTCACCTCGCCAGTCTCGAGCCCGATGGCTGTGGTGATGGCTGGTCCCGCGACGAGATCGCCAGCCAGCTGCGGTTCGTCTCCGTGCAGGGCTTGGTGGCCGGCTACGGCCAAGTGTTCGGTCCCGCTTCCACGAGCTCGTCGTGCATTCCCGGCGGCGACGTCTATCACTGCGATCGACCCGACGGCTGGCTGTGGGGCATCGCCGCTCAGATCGCCGACCGTCTGCGCCAGCCCGCCGTCCTCGACACCGTCCTCGGCGTCGACCCG
>JAHZJA010000829.1 GCA_022601155.1 Deltaproteobacteria bacterium
ACTCGACAGAGGAGGGGGTGCGGCCGCCTCGAAAGGGACGTCTTCGGGCTCTCTGTCTAGCTGACTTCGACAACGACCACCACCGCCGATATCACAGGGGCACCATCCGCGTCCGGCACGACTATTTCTACGGTGAGGGCAGGTCCACCCGCTGAGGCAAGCACGCTCGGGACCGCGTCATGGACAGCAAGATCCAAGAGCCAACCCCCGAGTTGGTCGGACCGCGAGCGGAGTCGCGTCAGCACTCGGTCGATGCTGTTCGAAGACGATGCTGCGATCGAGGCTGCCCCCTCGTGTACTCCTCACTGGTGTCGTCCGACGATTGGGGGGGCGCCGCGGTGGGCGCGATGCTGACCGGCGATCCATGGCCGCCACTTGCACGCACTCGCTACCGGGCATGCAACGCCCCGCCCACCCCCGTCTCCACGGCGTCTCCAAATGCAGGCGCACCAGGGGGTACGGCAGCGCACTCCCGAGCACTCGCCGTTCCCCCAGGAGCCCCGTTATTCCCAGTGTTTAGACAGAAAAGACGCACGATGTCGCGGCGTTGAGAATCACGGGCCCCAAGTCTCCCGAGAGTTCGAATCGTCGCGGTGGTCGGCGGAACGAGGAGCGCGCCGCCCCGCACTCCCTCGCGTCACTCCACCAGCGCACGCGCCTTGTCGGCCAGACCGCCCCAGCGCCGACTCGCCGACGCGGGGACCACCGCCCAGCCTCGCATCGGTCGCCCTTTGCCGGAGGGGTCGAACGGCTGTGCGCCACCGATGCTCAATGCGGCCTCGGCCTCGTCGCCGAGCCGCACCGCGAGCCCCCCGTCGTAGCTGCCCGCGAACGCCTTGCCTCCGGCCTTGAGGGCGGGCATGCCGAACAGCGAAGCCTCGACGACCTCCGGGTTTCGCTCGAGGTAGCGGAGCACGAACCGGTCGTATGCTGCCGAACGCTCCTTCTTCGGATTGGCCACCCGAGCTACCTACCATTCGCGACGACCACCGCGCCAGCCGCGATGGATGCCCTCGGGGTCCATCGCCGCCGCGCCCCTCTTTCCACGGGCGCGACGTCGGCACCGTGGTCACGGCACGAGACGTCGACCCGAGGCATCCCGCCCGGAGCCCGCGACGATGACGTGCAGTCCTCCACGTGACGACCCTCGCTCGCAGACCCCCTGCCCCGCGACGTCGATGCACCGACCGCTGGACCTACGCCGACCCTTGGACCCCGCGCACAGCCGGGGGCTGCGCAACGGCGCGTGGCACGACGCTCGAGCTGGCTCGCTCTTGCCTCGATCGGCGGTATAACGCCTTGCCGTGCCGCTCGAACGTTTCGGAGACCACACCCCCCACATCGATCCGCAAGCCTTCGTTCACAGCTCGGCGGTCGTCATCGGCCGTGTTCGTGTGGGCGCGGAGTCGAGCGTGTGGCCGAACGTCACCATGCGAGGAGACGACGGACCCATCGTCGTCGGTGCCCGCAGCTCGGTGCAAGACGGCACCGTCGTCCACATGACCGAAGGCCGGTCACCCACGATCATCGGCGACCAAGTGACGGTGGGCCACAACGCCATCATCCACGGCTGCACGATCGAAGACGACTGCATCATCGGCATGGGCGCTGTCATCCTCGACGACGCCGTGGTCGAGCGGGGGTGCATCGTCGGCGCGGGCGCGCTCGTCCCTCCCGGCAAGCGGGTCCCCGCGGGCTCCGTGGTGGTGGGCAACCCGTTTCGTGTGATGCGGGCGTGCACGGCCCAAGACACCGAGTTCATCGCGTTCTCGTGGCAGGAGTACGTGCAGCGCACCCACCAGTACCGGGCGGCGACCGGCACGTGAGCGAGGGGCCGCGCTGGCGGTTCTGGGTCGACCGCGGCGGTACGTTCACCGACTGCATCGGGCACGATCCGAGCACGGGCGCGACCACGGTCACCAAGGTCCTGTCGGCCGACGACGCGCCGCTCCGTGGCATTCGAGCGCTGCTGAAGCTGGCCCCCGACGCTCCGATCCCCCCGTGCGAGCTCCGGATGGGCACCACCTTGGGGACCAACGCCCTGCTCGAACGTCGCGGACGCCCCTGCGCACTGGTGATTACCCGCGGACTGGGCGACGCGCTCGAGATCGGGGACCAAAGCCGCCCCGACATCTTTGCCGTCCCCGTGCACAAACCTCCCGTGCTGCACAGCGCGGTGTTGGAGGTGGACGCACGCCTGGACGCCAGCGGACAGACGGTGGCCGAGCCGGAGCCCGCGGTGGTGCGCCGTGGTCTTCGCGCTCTGCGTGACCAGGGCTTCGACAGTCTCGCCATCGTGGTCATGCACGCCTATCGCGACGGAACCCTCGAGCGCGCCATCGCTCGCGAGGCCACGGCGCTGGGCTTCGGCCACATCAGCTGCTCCCACGAGGTGGCCGCCGAGATCGGATTGCAGCCCCGGGGCGACACCACCGTGGTCGATGCCTACCTGACGCCGCTGCTGCAGACCTACCTCGATGGGCTCCAGCGTGCGCTGCCCGGCTCGCACATCCGCGTGATGCAATCGAGCGGAGGGCTGACCCCCGCCAGCCGATTTCGAGGACGTGACGCGGTGCTCTCGGGGCCCGCGGGCGGCGTGGTGGCGTGCGCGGCCCTGGCCCGCGTCCACGGCCATGCGGCGGTGATCGGCTTCGACATGGGCGGCACCTCGACCGACGTGTGCCGGGTGGGCGAGCACCTACCCCGCGTCTACGATACGCGCGTAGCCGGGGTTCGGCTGCGCACGCCCATGCTGGCCATCCACACCGTGGCCGCGGGCGGCGGTTCGCTGTGTCGCCATGAGCACGGACGCTTCACGGTGGGTCCCCACAGTGCGGGCGCGGATCCAGGACCGCTGTGCTACGGACACCCGGAGGCCACGGCGCTGGCGCTCACCGATATCAACCTCGTGCTCGGCCGCCTGTGCGACGATCGATTCCCGCTGCCGCTGCACTCCGAGCCGGCCGTGGCTGCCCTCGCCGCCCTGACCGAGCATCTTCCCCCCTCGTGGCGCGACCGCCCCGTCCCCGCGATCGCGCAGGGGTTCTTCGAGGTGGCGGTGGAGCAGATGGCGGCCGCAATCCACCAGGTGACCGTGGCGCGAGGGCATGACGCTCGCGACCACGCGCTGGTGGTGTTTGGAGGCGCCGGAGGTCAGCACGCCTGCGCGGTGGCTCGGCACCTCGGTATCGGGCACGTCTTGGTCCCTCCGCTGCCTGGCGCCCTGTCGGCGTGGGGCATGGGCCTGGCCCCGATCACATGGCACGCCGATTCCGATCTGGGCCGTGTGTCGCTCGATGCACGCGCCGTGCACACCATGAACGCGGCCGCCACGGCGAGCGCCGAGCAGGGCCACGCCGTGCTCGAGAACGACGGTATCCCTCGCGCACGTCACACGGTCACCCGTCGCGTCGACCTGCGGTACGCGGGCACCCAGACCTCGCTCACCGTGCCGATGCC
>JAHZJA010000830.1 GCA_022601155.1 Deltaproteobacteria bacterium
CCGCGGCTACTACGAGGAGAGCTGGGAGCGGATGCGCTACCTGACCGGCTTTCGCGACCTCGTTCGCGAGCTGCACCGGGCGGGGATCGAGGTCGTGCTCGACGTGGTGTTCAACCACACGGGCGAGGGCGACGAAGACGGTCCCACGTTGTGTTTTCGGGGCATCGACAACGCGGTCTACTATCTCAGCGAGCCCGGGCGGCCGGGGACCTACGCCAACTACTCGGGCGTGGGCAACACCTTCAACTGCAATCATCCCATCGCGCGGCGGATGATCCTCGACGCCCTGCGCTACTGGGTGGAGGTGATGCACGTGGATGGGTTTCGGTTTGACCTCGCCGCGATCTTGTCGCGGGACGAGACGGGCGAGCCGATGAACAATCCCCCGTTGCCCTGGGAAATCGAGGCCGACCCCACGCTTCAGCAGACCTTGTTGGTGGCCGAGGCGTGGGACGCAGGCGGCCTGTATCAAGTGGGCGGCTTTCCTGGGGAGCGTTGGTCGGAGTGGAACGGTGAGTTTCGCGACGACGTGCGACGGTTTCTTCGCGGTGACGGAGGGCTGGCGGGCACGATGGCCGCGCGCATGCTCGGGAGCCCGGACCTGTACGAGCGGCACGGCCGCGAGCCGCACCAGTGCATCAACTTCGTCACCTGTCATGATGGGTTCACGCTCAACGATCTGGTCAGCTACCGTCGCAAGCGCAATCTCGCCAACGGGGAGCAGGGGAGGGATGGTCGCGACGACGAACACAGCGACAACTACGGCGTCGAGGGCCCCAGCGACGACCCGGCCATCGAGGCGGTCCGCAACCGCCAGACCAAGAACTTTCTCGCCCTGCTGATGCTGGCCCAGGGCACGCCGATGTTGCTGGCTGGCGACGAGATGCGGCGTACCCAGCGGGGCAACAACAACGCCTACTGCCAGGACAACGAGACCAGCTGGATCGACTGGGCACTGGTCGATCGCCACGCGGACATTCATCGGTTCACCCGGGAGCTCATCGCGTTTCGCCGCGCCCACCCCGGCCTGCGCCGCAGCAAGTACCTGCTGGGGGTGGACGCGCCGCTGCGGGCCGACCCGGTGGGCTACACCCGAGTGCGGTGGCACGGCACGGAGCTGGGACAGCCCGACTGGAGCCCCGACTCGCGGACCCTGGCCTACACCCTCACTCGATCGCCCGACGACGACGCGCTGCACATCATCATCAATGCGTACGACCAGCCGCTGCGCTTCGCGATCCCTGCAGCAGAGCCGGGGCGGGGGTGGTATCGGGCCATCGACACTGCCCTCCAGGCCCCACACGACCTGCCGCCGCGGGACCGGCAGATGCTGTGGAGCGGTGCGGACGTAACGGTGCAGGGGCGGGCCGTCGTGGTCCTGGTCGAACGCTGAACCGCAGTAGCCAGGCGTCGGCAACGCGCTTGGGTCGCGGTCGTCCCGGTGGAGCTGCGCTCAGGGATCGGCCGCGGCCAGGCCTCGGCACAGCGCCTCGGTCGCGTCGTCCAGGGGGAAGTAGCTCTCGATCTGGAGCTCTTCGAGGGAGATGTTCTGCGGCGCCTGGAACACGGTGAGCGTGATCAGAAAGCCGAACCGTTGCCCGCCGAACTCGAAGCGCACGTTGAGCGTGGCATCGCTGGGCGCTTCGAGGTCGGGAGTACGCCAGGCCTGCGGCACGCCCTCGTAGGCGCAGAGCGTCGCGAGCAGCTGATGCAGGCCCTCGTCCTTGCGGCGGTACAGGGCGTCCCGCTGGACCCGCGCCAGCATGGTGCGCGCCACCTTGTCCCACTGCACGATGAACGGCCGCAGCATGGTGGGGTCGAACAGCAGCTTGAGCACGTTGGGCTCCGCCCCGGCGCGGTCGCCCAGCAGCGTGCGCAGCAGCCGATGGGTGGCGCGGTTGGCCATGACCATCTCGAAGTGACGATCGAACACCAGCAGCGGGTAGGGCTCCTGGTGGCTCATCATGGTCTGCAGCGCGCGGGTGGTGTTGGCGTCGAAGGCCGAGGGGGGCAGCTCGACGAACGCCTCGGCGAAGCCCGCGGCCAACAGCATCGCGTTTTGATCGCGCAGCGGGATGCCCATCGTGGTGGCCAGACGCAGCACCATGTCGCGGCTGGGTTGGGCGCGCCCGGTCTCGAGAAAGCTGATGTGCTTGGCCGAGACATCGGCCGCCCCGGCCAGGTCCAGCTGGCTCATCCCACGGGCGCCCCTCCAGTAGCGCAGCAGGGCCGGGAACACGCTGTCGCTCACGGTCGGCATCATGCCGAGATCGCGTGGTCACGACCACCTTCGGCGTGGGTGGCGAAAAACGGCGCCATCAGGGCCGCCACGCGCTCAGCCGACTCCTCGTGGACCAGCAGCTTGTTGCCCGCGATGGTCTCGAGTCGGGCGGGTTGCGGCCATCGCTCCACCATGGCCTGCGCCCCGGCGACGGGGAAGAACGGGTCTCGATCGCCCCAGATGCACAGCAGCGGAGCGTCGATGCGTGCATGAATTTCGTCGAGCCGCTGGGTGATGCGAAGATCGGCCCTGCGCAGCGATCGCATGGCGTCGTGGATGCCGCCGCCGATGAGGGGATCGATCGTCACCCGGGTGAACTCGCCCTCGATGCGGGAGGCGTCCTCGAAGGCCCCGCCGAACCCGAAGGCCGACCGGCGATAGGCCGGGCGCCGCAGGAGCCAGCGGAACAGGGCCGCCGCCCCGGGGAGCCCCGCAAGGATCTGGAACACGCGCACGAGTCCGGCATCGTGCCCCGGCAGCTCGGTGTTGGTCAGCGCCAGCGCCGTGATGCCG
>JAHZJA010000831.1 GCA_022601155.1 Deltaproteobacteria bacterium
AGCCCAGGGCGAAGCCCCGATGTGGGCACTACCAACCCGAGGGGCATCCATGGACTATGCGCCCGAGCACGGCTGCATCGACGGTCCAGACGGCATGTTCCACGGCGCCGTCTGGGCCCAGGTCACCCGATAGCGGCTCCGCGTGCCGAGGCCTTCGCTCCGGCCGATACGAAATCCAAAAGCCCGTCAAGGGCTGACCAATCGCACAGGCCCTGGTGGGACGATTTGTTGGAAGACTCTCGTCGTACAGGACCGCGCGGTGGCCCGATCTCGTTTTGCCCCGATAGGGCAATCGATTCGACACGATACGAGACTACCGGCCTCGTCGTGGGGGAGGGGCTCGCTCTTCCCCATGTCTGAAACCGATCTCGAGGTCCACATGTTCGAACGTATTGATGAATTGACCCGCTGCGCCCGGCGGCTGACGGTCCGTGGCGGTCTTTGTTCTACCCTCGTCGTGTCTGGGTGCTTCGACGCCGAAGACGGCGAGCAGTCCAGCGAGACCGAGGCCACCACCGGGGGCAGTGCCTCCACCGCTGGACCGACGTCGACCAGCGGGAGCACGCCCAATGACGGGACCGTGACGACGGGAGTGTCGAGCTCCGACGGTGGGGGTACGGCCTCGGGTCCGTCGTCCCCGGGGAGCACGGGAACCACGGCCGGCAACGAGTCGAGCGGAGGTGGTGAGGTGGGGCCGATGTGCGGCAATGGAGTCATCGAGCAGGACGAGGCCTGCGACGATGCCAACGCCGATGCTCACGATGGCTGCCTGTCCGACTGCACGGTGCCCGTGTCTTGCCTGGACATCCTCACCAAGGAGCCGGGGTCCGTGTCGGGCGTGTATTTGATCGACACCGACGGCCCCTCCGGGTTCCAGGCCTACCACGCGCACTGTGAGATGGAGCGGGACGGCGGGGGATGGACGCTGGTGATCGTGTCCGCGGACGATGGTCACGACACCTGGACCTGGAACAACCACGACTTGATGACCTCCGACACGTTCCTCGTGGGCACGCCCTATGTGCTCAGCGAGGACTACAAGTCGCCTGCGCTCCACCTCCTCGACTTCACCGATCTCTTCTTTGCGCACGAGCCTTCGGGCGTGTGGGCGGCCTACGCGGGAGTTGGGGGTGGCTCATCCGATGTGGGCTCGTTCATGGAGGGCCTGGTCTTCCCCCAGTGCAACCTGCAGGCGGGGTATCCCATGACCGCGGGCGACCTGACGACGCTCGGCACGAATCTATGCTCGACCGATCTGTACTTCCACGCGGGAGACTACGATGGCAATGAGAGCGCGGTCGATTCGTGCCAGAACATCACCACCAGCTCGATGCACGACACCGCCTCGTTCGGACCCACGTGGAACGGGACCAACAACTCCTCCTGTCCCATGGATGATCCGCCACACCACGGCCTCGGACCGAACGCAGCCACCTGCGATAGCTGCGGCGAAAACGGGGACGTGGAGCACGATGGTCGTGGCTTCGCGTATGCCATGGGCCTGGCGGTCGACGGCGACCGCCTCGAGATGTACGTGCGCTAGTAACGATGGAGTCGAAGCCACGAGGGCGGGCCCGTGGGTCCCTCTCGTGGCTTCGATGGTGCTTGGAGTGCACCCGCCGTTCCCCGCGTCGGGACGTACACGACAAGAGCGCGCCCAAGGGGTTGTGGAACAACAGCGGGAAGTTCTGACGCCACGCGCCACGAGGTCCGCCGAGACTGACGCGATGCCTCTGTCCAGCGGGCTACGAGTCGACACGAAGCGAGCGTGGCGCTCATGCTCGAGATCAGGTGGTGTCCATCCCATCGAGCTCGGCCCAATGCTCGATGAAGCGGCAGCGTGGGTCGCTCGCTCGTAGACCAATGACCGTGAGGTCGGCATGGAGTTGAGTGGCGCACTCGATCGCCCGTGCGACGCCGTCGTCGGAGGTGCTGTTCAAACGGAGGTTGAGCCGTCGCATGTGAGCCAGTGGTGGCCACTGGAACAGGGACTCGAGCGCTTCGTCGACGACCCAGCACTCCTCGAGCATCAGGTGGCGGATCCGTATGGCGGGGTAGTCGAACAGAGGTTCCAGCTCGCTGTACAGACTCTCGGAGAGATCCAACAAATCGAGATCCTGAGACCACGAGGCGTGTAGCAGCCAGTCGAGGTTGCCCTCGAGCATCAGGCCTCGATTGCATGGCGCCGCGATGGCTCGAGCGCCGGTGAGGCGGCCTTCCATGCATAGCAGCTCCGCGTATTCATCCTCGAAGAAGCCCCGTAGATCGACCCACACCACGCCGTCGAGTTCGGGCGCGCTCACGAGGCGAGCCCACTGGGGGGGAGTCCATCGACGCTCGACATCGTCCGGGAGCCCGAGCCTGCGGAGCAGCCGGGCCTGCGGGAGTCGTTCCCCCGACGCGAGGCGATCGAGCCATCGCATGGGGGCCGGGCGATTCGGAACCGAGTAGGGGACCGCGCGTCGCTCGTAGTCTCGCAACGGGTGGGCTCTGGGTCGTGATTGCAAGACGGCATCGATGACGGGGATCATCGGTGCGAGATCATCGGCGGGCCAGTCGTCCAGCTCGGTGCACAGCGATCCCCAGAGCGACTGCGCCGGCGATGTACTCACGAGGGTCTCGAGACGGTCCACGCGGTGCTGAGAACGTGCGGGGCACCGAGCACGAGCGGCGTCGAAGGGGTTCATGGTGCGTTCCGCGGCTCGTCCGGCGGGCTGATGAGGTGGCCTCCGTGACCGTGCCTGATTCGTACATCTGTGAGAGGTCCGTGCTCCATCAGTCGACTGTTCGCAGGGGTCGTCACTCGGGGAGACTACCGACTCTGCGGTGCCGAGGTCGCGGCGTCGTCATCGACGGTTCGGCCGAGGCGGGGCGGCCCGATGCCTGGCCCAGAGACGCGGGCGCCCTGCGACGAGTGAGCGGCAAGGCCTCCCATGAGGCCGTGGCCGGTCCGCCGCCGCGATTCGACCGTGCGACCTGGCCCGCCGACTTCGAAGGGCGCTGGGAGCCCGACTACGACTACGACGCCATCGCCAAGCGCTTGCTCGACGCCGAGCCCTCGCGCGCCGACGGCCTGTCGGCAATGGAGCCCGTCGATCCCGTCGCCCTGGGTGCAGACGCCGTCGCCGGGAGCTACCACACGGTCACGGTGAGTCCCGGCGACAATACTGACGTGGTCGAACGCCGACGGCGTGTCGTGGTCCCTCGAGCTACGGGACCTGGGGCTATGGACCGGCGAAGACTGCCCCTACGGGGCTCAGGAGGTCGAAGTCGAGGCCGCGGGGGACACGGTGACCGGCTTGTGGTTCGGCGGGGAACGATACGGCCGTACGGGCTGAGTGTTCTGCCGAAGGTCAGCACAGCCCCGGGATCTGCGAGACGACTCGCAGCGGAACCAGCCTTGGCCTGTTGACCGTCACGCTGGATGATCCCGCAGCGCTCACGCTCGATGTTGCTCACCCTTCCGCCGACATTCGATCGCGGTGGGGACCTACCGAAGATCTGAACCCCACCACCCTTACCCAACGCGCTTCGGGTACGCTGCAGCCTGTGCAGCGTTTCATCGGAGCGATCGCATTCCTCCTCGTCGGCGGTTGCCCTGGTGATCGCGCCAGCCCCGGGGGCAAAGCGGCAGCGGCCGGCAAGGCGCTGACGGCCAAGACCCCATCCACGGTCGCAACGACACCCACCGATGCGAAGGCGACCCCGCCCGCCGACACGAAAACGGTGGCCGATGCAAAGGCAGCCCGGCCCGTCGACGCACAAGCACCCACCGACGCGAAAGAAGACCCCACCGCAGCCCCGAGTGACGATCCACCCTCAGCCCCCGATGGAGACAAGGTCGATCCCGTGCAGCAGGCCCAGGCACTACTCGGGGTCGACGGCGCTGCGGTCTCGGCGAAGGTGCCGTGGCGCGATGAGAACCGCTTCCGGCTCATGTCTCGGCTCAGCTCCATGTCGCCAGCCCTGGCGCAGAGCATGATTGCGTCCATCTCCGCGGTCGACAACGATCAGACTGCCAACAGCTTCGAGGGACAGTTCGCGACCGTGTGGCACGACATGGAGGGCTGCGCGGTGACTGCGTATTCGGGACCTACACCGAAGCTTCCCGGGGCCGATGTGCTTGGCCAGCTGCCTCCGGCTTTCGCCGAAGCAGCGACGCGACTGAAGTCGGCGAGGTTCGCCGAGGTGCGCTGTGAAGCGGATGGGCGCAGCTTCGTGTTCGGCTTCGACGCCAAGGGCATCGTCTCGGCCCGCGATACGACACCCAAAGACAAGAAGATGGCGCCGTAGGCCTCCGGACAAAGCACATCCGCGCGTCCGCGCGTCCGCCCTTCCGCCACGCCCTGGGTCGCGGCCGTCGGGTTTCACGAAGCCCGCCCTCCGGTTGGCCCGAAGACCTCGCGGGGGTCGCCGAGGTCGTTCCCGGGGGCACGCAATGGGAGTACGCGTAGCGCGATGCTGCGTGGCGACGGGGCCGAATGGCCCGTCGCCGTTTCTACTGGTTGTACGAGCCCAGTCGCGGCGGGAGGTCCAATCCGCTCTGTCGAGCGGGGCTCGTACAGCCAGTAGGCCTGCGGGCCCCGAGTCTCCGGTGTCCCCAAGCCGGGCCCCAAGCCCGGGTGATCACGAGCGGCGCCGACACGGAACGTGGAACACACACGTGACGGGGTCGTCATCCCCCGCGTCTCTACCCAGCAAGGGGTTGAGCACGATGACAGTATCGTCGTGCGTCCTCCCCCCGTGGCGCTCGTAGTCTCCTCGCTCCCACCGTGCCCTCGAACGATGCAGCGCGGCCGCATCCCGCGTGAGACCCTGTCCAAGGTACGCGCTCACCAGTTGCTCGATGAACTCGCTGACCCCATGACGGCCGAGGTCGTCGGTCGATGTCTCCGGTGCGTCCAAGGCGTTGCGGAGGCAAGACCTGGCGGCTTCGAGGTCTCCGGCTTCGAGGTACCGTCGCGCCCAGGCCAACGCCCACTGGCCAAACGTCAGTGAGCTCGACGATTGGTGGGTCGGCACGTTCGGCGACTCCTCATCGCTCGGGGTATCGGGTGCACGAACCGAGGGCTGCCCGGTGCCGCTCGATGACCGTCGTTGGGCCAAAGAACGCTTGAGCCGGCGCCACTGCGAGCCCGTGGGGGCGGTGGTGTTGGCGCGCTCGTCGGTCGCCCCTGCACCCGGGCCGTGGTTGGGGTGAGTCTCGCTCGGCGACCGCGGGCACCTGAGCCTTGCCGAACTCGAGGGGGCTGGCGCGAGTCGGCTGTCGAAGTAGCGAACCGTGTCGCCCTTCGCTCCGGTGCCGTGGTGCTGCACCTTCACGGTCTCGCAGGCGCGTCGCACCGGCCCGCGGATTCGGTCGTCTAGGCTCGGAAGATCGTTCATGCCCAGCCCTTCACCCAAGCGATGCGATGAGCCTCGCGAGCATCCAAAGCACCAGGAGATCGCACGACAGCACGCACACC
>JAHZJA010000832.1 GCA_022601155.1 Deltaproteobacteria bacterium
TCGATCCAGTGCCCCCCCGAGTCGGCCACCGAAGTCAGAAAGCTGGCCCGCACCCACTTGTACCGGGCCACGACCTGCCCCTGCTCTTCGACCTTGATGTACAGCCCCTCCGCCAGCGGACTGTCGTCGGTCTGGTCCCGGACACGCAGGGGCTCCTGCCCCGCGTGCCGTAGCCACCTAGGGACACGCCAACCCGCTCGGCCAGCATTGGTCGAAACAGTGACAATCCCAGCCGGCCTCGCAACCTCCACACGACTCGAAGCCATCATCCCCGTCGTCCTCCCCGCTCGCTGGCGGGCCGGCCACCCCGTTGACGATCACTGAATCGTAAGAATACGAGGCGTCTGAATTCTCCGTATGAATCGAGAATTTGTAGGAGTGCCCAGCTTGGATCCACGGAGCATCCTCGCATTCCGTTGTATTGTCGCTTTCCTTCGTGAAGGTCTGACCAGGACCGTTATCTACTCGGACTCGTATCCACACCGGCTTCACGATCCCCTGCGTCTTCCAGCAGATCTCGGTCGACCCAAGCGTGCCCGGAGCGACCTCCACCGTCGTCGGGCTGGCCCAGATTTCGGCATCAGCCTGCGGAATTCCGCACACCACGGCATTGGGGCAGATACCCGCACAGCCGGTACTACAGCCAAATCCGACGGGAATACCGACAACGCAGAAATCTCCACACACGAGCCCGCCGCCTTGAGGGTCGGGCTTTTGGCCGAGTTCGTTCGCGGCCTCTATCGAGGCATCGGCGTCTTCGTCATTTCCGAATTCGGCAAGGTCTCCCGGTTTTTCCGCTTCGGAATCGGAGAATGCGAGTTCTTCCTCGGTGCCTACCGGGCCATCCCCAGGCAACACACATGCGGACCCGAGCCCAAGGACGATACTAACAATGATTGTCGACGTACTGCATTTCATCGTGACACACCTACCACAGATTCTTCAAACCCCACATCGCACTGCCTCTCGATTGCTCGACTTTATATGAGTAAATCATCACTCACTCTCAGTTCACGATAGTCCGAGCCGCAACACTCGAGAGACCCTATCAACACCACGTTCACGAAGACCTTGCTCCACAACGTCGCAAGTGGCCCCGAAGATCGTGATGAGGCGGCGCACTTGCGCTCCCTCCGGAGCCCGACCGCGCGAGGGCGAAGTGTGTTTTCTTTGCGAGTTGGTGAGTAGCCCGACCGAGCACTTTGATTTCAGAAAGGTCAAACTCTGAGCTCGCCCGGCTCTCCCCCGCCTCTTTCGCGCCCCGGCCTACCGTCTATACAACGAGGGTTCAAACGCGGACGGCGGTGGTATGTGCTCAGAGGTAGGAGCCCAGGTTCAACCCCAGACCGACTCGGCGGCGACCGTTCGCGGCCGATGAGAACAACCTGCTACCCTGCGTCATTCGAGGCACGCGCTCCAGGTTGCACCCGCGAAGGTCGATATTCTTCCCCTTGCGGCCAGCCCTCTGTGGAGTTCGTTCAATTCCCCGCGCTAGCGACATCCATGGAACCCACATCAGACTCGGTGCTGTTCGAAGCCTGGCGCCGCGGAGATTCGGCTGCAGGCGAAGCGCTCTTCGAGCGCTACTACTCCGTCATAGAGCGCTTCTTCTACAACAAGGCTCCCGATGTCACCGAGCGGGAAGACTTGATGCATACGACGATACTGGGCTTCCTCGAGTCGGCGGGGAATTTCCGAGGTAGTTCATCGAGCAGGACCTTTCTTCTCGGTATCGCAACGAACGTGTGGCGCACTCGATGTCGGCACGCCGCGGGGCCTCGCCAGCATGTGGAGCTGAGCACCACCTCGTTGCCAGATGCAGCTGAAAGCCCCAGCGAAGTGACCGCCTCCTTCGAGGAGGGGACGGTCCTTCTCACAGCACTTCGGAGAGTACCCAATGAGGCCCAGCTGCTACTCGAACTTCGCTATTGGGAGCCTCTCACCCTTCGTGAGATTTCGGAGGTCCTGGACATTTCGCTCTCGACCGTAAAAAATCGCCTTCGCCAGGCGAAGGAGGACCTCAAGAATGCGATCGACGCGATCGGTGCGTCACAAGGCCGCACTGAGCTTTCTGTAAAGAATTTCGATGAGTGGGCAGCTCGTATTCGGGGTTGACTGGCCGATTTCCGTTCCTACCCGCCCCCACAAACAACGGCAGGTAGCTCCACAACAGAATGCTCACGCCACGAAGGAGTCGACGGTGAAGGACAGCGAACTCGAAGCCCGACTTGCCCGGCAAGACATCGACTTCCCGATGCGTAGTCACGTCCGGGCCTCACTCAAGGCCCGTCTTTTCGGTGGAGACAAGCGAGCAACTACGCTCGACCGGTTCCAACTAGGGAGGATGCTGGGCATGGGAGGTATGGGCACTGTCTACGAAGCGATCGACCTGGAACTGGATCGCCCCGTGGCCGTAAAGCTCGTGCGCGACCGGTTGTCGGAAGCTGACGATCATCGGCTTCGGCGCGAAGCCCAGGCGCTCGCCAAGCTCTCCCATCCGAATGTAGTCCAGGTTTACGACGCCGGGCAGGCTGGAGACCAGGTGTTCATCGTCATGGAGCTCGTACGAGGCATGACCCTCTCGTCTTGGCAGCACGGACGGCCTGACTGGAGGAGTTGTTTGGCAGCCTACCGCCAGGCAGGCATGGGCCTGGCAGCCGCGCATCAGGCGGGCCTCGTTCATCGCGACTTCAAGCCGGCCAATTGCATCCGGGACGATGCCGGCCGGGTCCGAGTCCTCGATTTTGGCCTGGCTTGTAACGCCGTTGTCCCCTGCTCAGAGGGCGAGAATCGAGCTTTCGACCAGCGCCTGGGTCGGATCACCGAGACGGGCGCGCTGGCGGGCACCCGCGCCTATATGGCCCCGGAGCAACGGTCGGGCCTCGCCGTCGATGCCCGCAGTGATCAGTTCAGCTTCTGCGTCGCACTGTTCGAGGCGCTGTACGGCCAAGGCCCGTTCTTGGAGTCGCACGACGGCACGCTGTCCAACTCCGATGAGTTCCAGCACATCCTCGCCCCCCGCCCCCGCGGATCCGACGTACCGCGGTCGCTCCGACTCGTATTGCTCCGGGGTCTAGAGTATCAACCGCAGGCACGGTGGTCATCGATGGACGAGTTGGTCGGAGAGCTGGATCGCTGCCGTCGACGCGGCCGACGAGTTCGGGTGATGCTGGGAGCGGCGGTTTGCGTTGGGCTCGGTGCGTCACTGACCAGCGACAGCCGACCCGACCTCGAGCAACGCTGCGAAATGTCGAGCCATCAGTACTTCGATTTTTGGAGTGAAGACGCGAGGGAAACACTCCGCACCTCCTATTTCGAGCAGGCGGACTCTAGTGACCCGGCCCCTGTCGCCTACGTGGAGCGACAGTTGGACCAGCTCGCCGCTGGGGCCAAGCGCGCATACCTGGGTACCTGCATGGCCTCCGCGCGCGCACCCTCGGACTTCGCCCTAGAGATGGAATGCCTACACGACGTGGAGGCTCGCGCCAACACAATCTTGGAGGCAATGCTGGATAGCAACAGTGGCATACTTGTGGATCGCGCGGCTGTCATAGCCGATCTACCTCGGCCGCACGAGTGTGACGACATTCAACAATGGAAGATCTCCGCACGATGGCGAGGTGATGGACGGGACAACGCCCCGGACGCGGAGACGAAGGCCGCTCGGCTCCACCTCGTTCGCGCGGCAGCCATGCAAAGAGCGGGCAACAACAGTGCACCACTGGAGATCGCCAGGCAGTCACTCACCTTGGCCGAGGAGCGCGGTCACGCGCCACTGCGGGCGGAGGCGCTGCTGGTCGAGGGAACCTCGCTGGGTGAGCTGGGGCGCTGGCGGGATGCGCAGTCCGTGCTGCGTGCTGGCTTCGCCGTCGCACTAGAACATGGTCTCGACGACCTAGCCTTTCGCACATCGACGCGCATGGCCTACACACTAGGAGTTCTGGACTCCCAACCCAAGGTCGCCGTTGACTGGATGCGCATCGCCTTGCCGCTGGCCAGAGCAAGCCGGGACCCTGCCAAACGAGCGTTGGCCAATCAGCTCCTGGGCAACGTCCTGGAGGAGCAAGGACTGTACCGGGAAGCCGTCACATTCTACCAACGGTCACTGATGGCCCGACAGCGGGCCTTCGGCCCTGCGCACTATCTCACGAGCAACAGCTTGCGGGGTCTCAGCGCTGCCCTGGCGGGCAGCGGTCGCCTGGAGGAAGCCGCGTATGTGGCCACCACAGCACTCAAGACACGTATGGATGCACTGGGCGATGACCACCCACTCACGGCCGGCGCACTCGTCTCCCTGGCCACGATCATCAGACGGCGGGGTCAGTGCCTGGCGGCCGAACATCTGTCCGTACGCGCAGTCGCGGTCTTCGAGGCAATGCCACACGTGCACCATAGCTCGGTTGCCCATGCCCTGACCGCGCTGGGTCAGGCGCTGGACTGTCAAAAGAAGTACGAAGAGGCGGACGGCGTCTACTATCGTGCGCTGGCCAGCGCTCGGCGGAGTGGCGACGACCTCGCCGCCGATACCGCCCGTACCATGGGTAGCATCGCTATCTCCCTCGCGCGGAGAGGCAAACATCGCCGCGCGGAGAGTCTCAGCCGAGTCGCGCGCGCCGGCCTGGAAGAGGCCCTGGGGGAAGCGCACCCCGATGTCGCCAATGCGGTCGCGAACATCGGTCACAGCCTGATGCAGCAGGGCCAACTCGAAGAGGCCGAGGCGATGTACCGCGAGGGGTTGTCCCTCACCACGCGGTACCGCGGCTCGGTGCACCCCGATGTCGCCAGGAGCCTGCACGACCTGGGCGTGTTGTTCATCCAGACTGGCGAGCACGACCAAGCGCTCGATGCCCTCAGTAGAGCCATCGAGATTCACCGCACCACCCTCGGTCCAGACCATCCTGAAGCGGCACCGGTCCTGGTGGGGTTGGCGGAAGCCAACCTCGGCCTGGGGCGTGCCAGCGAAGCTCTGCTCCATGCGGAGCGCGCTGTATCCATCGTCGAGGCCTCGAACACACCACCCGAGAATCGAGCCGATGCACAGTTCGCCCTCGCGCGCGCCCTCCGAGATACGCACGGAGACACCGAGCATGCGTGCGCCCTCGCCCACAACGCACAACAGAGCTACTCGGCGTACGGCTCGGACGGAGACCACGCCCGCCACCGCGTCGAGGTGTGGCTGCTCGACTGCCCGTAGCGCCAGGCCATCCGACGGGGCGCGCCGCCCCGGCTTGCCGGCAGTGGTGACGGTCCGCCCCCGCTAGAGCTGTGGCGCGTAGATGTCCACGCCCGCCGCAAGCCGATTGGGCACGATCGGCCGATCGATCCAGTGCCCCCCCGAGTCGGCCACCGAAGTCAGAAAGCTGGCCCGCACCCACTTGTACCGGGCCACGACCTGCCCCTGCTCTTCGACCTTGATGTACAGCCCCTCCGCCAGCGGGCTGTCGTCGGTCTGGTCCCGGACACGCAGGGGCTCCTGCCCCGCGCCGCGTGCCGCCTCGTCGAGTTGGGCTCGCCAGTCGTCGCTCTTGTACAGCGATCGCACTACCCGATCCGCCAACCAGTCGAGCGACGGGACCAGGCCCTCGTGGACCACGGGCACCGACATCACGGGAACGTCGGCGAGCAACGCCCGACGCCGCGGCGTCGACAAGAACGTGTCAGTGCGGCGGTCTCGAACGTCGAACTCCATGAAGTAGTGCGGGAGCTGGTCGTAGAAGACGGTGTGCTTGGCGAACAGCCACTCGCCGTACATCACGTAGCGGTCACCGAGTGCGGTCCACAGCGCGTCGCGGTGGGCATGGGCCCAGGTCTTGAACCGGTCGAAGTGACGCTCGCGGTACCCACCGGTGAGATAGTGCCCGCGGCTCTGCAACCACGGTTGCCCCTGCTCATCGAAGCACACAGCCGCGTTGGCGCCGTCGAGCTTTTCCTCCACCACCGTGTGCCGCCCCTGGATGTCGGCGTACGGAGCAGCCTGGAGATCCTCGTCACCCGGCTGCAGCCGCGAGCCTCGCAGGTGCCGGGTTCGCGGGTACTTGAGCAGCGACGGCGGGCTCATCGTACGTGACCCTCCACCTGCACGACGGCGATCATGTGACCGGGAACGTGCTCGATCTGAACCCGGCGCGCTCCCGCATCCATGAACATCGACCGCATGCGCGGGGGGTCGAACAGCTGGATGTGCTGGGGGTTGTCGTCGGGGCCCGAGGGGACGGACACGACGACGAAGCGGCGGGCCACCCGTAGCAGCTGCGCGGCCGCAACCTCGGGCGTGGTCATGTGCTCGAGCACCTCGAGGGCGGTGATGACATCGACCGAGTCATCGGGCAGCGCGAGGGCGCAAGCATCTCCATGCATCGCGTGCAGTCGCTCGACCCCTCCGTCGTGCAGCGCTTGCAGATCGATCGCACGTCGCGGGTCGGCATCGACGGCGGTGACGGCCAGCGAAGGGAACGCATCGAGCAGCGGCCACAGGAACACGCCGCGACCACTACCCACGTCGAGCAGGTCGTCAGGCATGAGACCGGTGAGGATCCCCAAGACCTTGCGAACCCGTGGCAACGCCGTGGCGCGCTTGAACTTGTGGAGTGACAGTCCCTCCGACTGCCCGCGGGCGAGGACCTCCTGCACGTCCTCGATGGCGGCCAACGATGGCTTCCGACCGCGGACGAATGCGGCGGCGAGGTCAACGAAATACCGTTCGGGATCCATGGGTCCAGAGCGCCAGGGTCTTACCAAACCCGTGTGATCGCAGCGCGCATGTCCACGCTCGATCGAGAGGCGATGCCGTGGCGAAGGCGCCCTGGACGCGAAGGGCTGGGCCGCGGTGGGCGGCCGAACAGCCCAGGCCCGCGCGGGGCGATTTTGAACTCCGTTCCGCGGCGGCACACGCGTTCGGAGGGGAGATCGGCCCAAATGGGGCATTTGAACCCACAGCTTTGTGATTTCAGCTACACAACGTTCAAACATTGAACAAATGTTCTGGGTACACTGCCTTTCGGTGGTGCATCGATCGGTACCGATCGGTCCGCGCTGACCAACGTCCGACCCCTTCGTTTCGGCGCCATGACGGTGAAGCACCGGCCCTCCACAGGGGCATCGACCCATCCCGATCGGGAGGCGCAGGACCGTGAACTGACGGTTCGCTTCGAGGGTCGGCACGTGCCCGACATGGAGGACGACGGCAACGAACTCCAGTTGCCGCGGGACGGCATCATCGATGGCCGCTATCGCGTGGTCGACCGGATCGGCGACGGCGGGATGGGCGTGGTGCTCCGCGCCCGTGACCAGCGGCTGGACCGCGATGTCGCGCTCAAGATGATCCGCCCTGCCCTGACCCGTGACCGTGAGCTGGTCGATCAGTTCTTGGCCGAGGCTCGGGCGATGGCGCAGCTGCGGCACCCCAACGTCGTCGAGGTGTTCGATTTCGGGGAGCACGAGCGCATCCCCTACTTCGTGATGCGGTTCGTCGATGGGCCCGACCTCCACACGTGGGCAGGCACCCAAGCGATGCCGCTGCCGGTCGACGTCGCGCTGGGGATCCTGGGCCAGATC
The DNA here is from genome assembly GCA_022601155.1 of Deltaproteobacteria bacterium. Lineage (GTDB taxonomy): Bacteria > Myxococcota_A > Polyangia > Nannocystales > Nannocystaceae > Paraliomyxa. Next base: position 7,555 of record JAHZJA010000832.1, read on the forward strand.
TGCGAGGGGGTGGCCGCCATCCACGATGCCGGGGTCGTGCACCGCGACATCAAGCCCGAGAACATGCTCATCGACGCCGGGTTCCGCATGGTCGTGACGGACTTTGGTCTGGTGCGACCGGTGATCCGTGCCTCCGACCATCCCTCCTACCTGGTGGCGGGCGGTACGGCGGGCTACATGGCCCCGGAGCTGGCCCGCGACGAAGAGCCCGATCCCCAGCTGGCCGTGCGCACCGATGTCTACGCGCTGGGGATCTTGGCGTACTGGCTGCTGGTCGGTCACCATCCGTTCGACGCCCAAGACCGGGACCACATGCTGGACATGCAGATCCGGGCGCGGGTCGTTCCCCCTTCGGAAGCGCGACCAGACTTGGCGCGTGCGCTCGATCCGGTGGTGCTGGAGGCCCTGCACAAGATCCCCCACGAACGCACCGCCAATGCTCGCTTGCTGTCCGATCAGCTCCGAGAAGCGCGGCTACGCCTTGGGCGTCCGGCCACGCGCGTGATGGTGGTCGATGACGACGCAGCAACGCTCGAGTGGGTGCGCCGGACGCTGGCCGAGACGATTCCGCATGCAGACATCGAGACGCTGCAGGACTCGGAGCGCGCACTCGATCGCATCGAAGCACAGCCGCCCGCGCTGGTGATCACCGCGTTGGAGAACCGCGGCGTCAGTGGCATGGAGCTGGCGGCAACCCTCCGTGGCAACCCTGCAACGCAGATGATCCCGGTGGTGGTGGTCTCGGCGGTGGGCGGGGCACCCGAGTGGCAGGCTCTTTGGCGGATCGGCGTCCAGGGGTTCTTGCTCAAGCCGTTGGTGCGCGAGGCGTTCGTGCCTCTGGTCCGTGGGCTCATTCCCGGGTCCAGTCCCCGCCACAAAACCGGCTCCACCCGCAAGCTCGGCTCGATCTCCCGCTGACGGTGAGCGGGCCGCAGCCCGGCGTGTTGTCGCTAGGGCTCACCGCGGAGATAGAGACTGGGCGTGGTGCCGTTGTGCAGCATGGCGAAGTCGTCGCGGTCGGCATCGTTGGGGATCATGGTGAGTCCGATGGGCTCGGCCACCTCGAGACCGAACTGATACTGCATGCCGTCGTACGTGTGCTCGAAGACCGAGTCGTGGGCGGCGGAGGCGAACACGTAGAGACGAAAGGTCTCGCCGTCGTTGAGCGCCGCCCACCCGCTCCAATCGGAGCCGGCGGGCGTGCCGACCACGTCGATCTCCGGGATGGACGCAAAACCGTGGACGAAGGCGCCGGCGTCGGGATCGAATGCCCCCTGGATGAGCCGCAGGGGGTGATCCACGCTCAGGAAGTACAGGCGATAGCGGCCACCATCGTGGAGCATGGCGAAGCTCGACCGATCGGCGTAGCCGGGAAAGTCGACCAGCGGGATGCTCGGCGCCCCGTCGTGGACGTAGGTGGCCAACCCGGGGTCGAAGTCGAGCTGGTAGACCGCATCCGCACCCTCTTGCATGAGGTACAGCAGTTGGTTGGTGCCGTCGTGGAGCATGGCCGAGCGGCTGGGATCGGCGTCGGCGGGTGCACCGACGACCGAGATCGAGGGCACGGACTCATGGCTGAACTCGAACGCCGCGCTGTCGGGATTCCACGCCGCGTGATCCAACTGGGGCTCGTCCTCGATCGGCTCTGCGGTCGATCCCGAGTCGTCCCCGGTGGTCGACACACCATCATCGGCCGAGTCCCCGTCGCTCCCTTGCGTCGTCCGCTCGCCGCTGGTCGATTCGGCGCCGCCCGTCCCCTCGGAATCGGAGCCCATCGGGATCGCGTCCGTGCCTCCCTCCGACGATGGCGGAGGGTTCACGCCGAGGAAGCCGACGCACCCGCTGGTCAGGACTGCGCCCAGGCCCAACAAGGCGAACGTGGAAGCGGTGGACCGCGTCGACCGTGCGCGCGGCATCGAGGCGGCCATGTCACGTCGTGCCGATCCACCGCGGGGGAACACGCTCGCCGCGCCAGAGCACGAACGAGGGCTCGGTACCCAGCGCCATCGGGTCGAAGTGGGGTACGTCACCCTCGTGGAGTCACCCGCACTGCTCGAAAGTATTCATCTCGGTTGCGCTGTCGTGGCACGACCAAGGGCGTGACCGACGCGGGCGGTCCCGACCGGCGAGACCGACGCGCCACTCGACGACGGCGGTTGGCTCCGCGAACGACCAGGGCTCACAGCGCCAGCATGCCGCGCTTGGCCTGCGGCGGTGCGGGCTCATCGATCCCCTCGGGCGGCGGCGGCTCGACCTTGTCGCACGGCTGGTCGAGATCGACCTCGTCGGGATCGGGCACCTCCATCTCACCGTCGACCAGATCCTCGGGGATGACGGCAGCACCGGCCAGCGGCGGCGGCGGCGGCACGACCTGGGGCTGCAGGATCTTGGTCAGCACCTTGGACAGGTTGGACCCGGTGGGTTGCACCTGCGTGATCGGGTCTTGGGGTGCGGGGCCGTCGACCTTGGCCGTTGCGTCGACGTGTGGAGTACACGCCGCGAGCGCGGCTCCCATGCCGAGCGTGGCGGCCAGACCAGCCTTCCGTCCGGGCCCGCGGCGAAGCCGGGTGATGGGCACCACGGGCGCGGGATCGGGCTGGAATCGAATGCGGCCCTGCTCGTCGCGCGAGTACGACACGCACAGCTTGCGCCCCTTGTTGTCCCGCAAGAAGTCCTTGGCCTCGGACTTGGTCATGTTCGACAGCACGTGCACGTTCTTGGTGCAGTGGGTGCAATGCGCGACGCGTGCCCGACGGTCGAAGCCGATCGCATCGAGGTCGATGGGACAGGGGCCGGTGATGGGGAGCTTGTCGGCGTGCATGGCGGGTGGCAGTCGACACGAACGAAGACCCACACCGATCTACCCAGGAACCGTTTGCATCGATGGGTGGCTACCGCTGTGGACACGGGTAAGGGTTTTCCTTCGCTCCGCGCCAATGCCGCATGGTCGGTGGATGTGTGCCATACTGAATCCAATGGCGGGACTCCCAACCTTTTCCTCCCTGTGGACCAACTACCCCAACGGCACCTCCAGCGAAGTCAAAGCCAAGATCGGCGGCAACGTCAACATGGCGTGGCTCACCAACACCTGCGTCGTGCGGATGAGCCACGCGTTCAACAAGGCCGGCGCGCCCATCCCCAGCAGCCACGCCGGGCTCACGACCGCACGCGGCGGTAATGGCAAGCGCTACGCCTTCCGGGTGACCGAGTTCAAGCGCTACCTCGACAGCGTCTACAAGGCGCCGGACATCTCCGGTTCGGGCCAGAGCGCCGTCAACGGCAAGCAGGGCATCATCATGTTCGACGTGCAGGGCTGGAGCGACGCCACCGGGCACTTTGACATGTGGGACGGCTCCGCCATCCGATACACGGCCTACTTCGACAAGGCGTCGACCGTGCACCTTTGGATCTGTAGCTGACCCGACCGTTGGTGACCGCCTCGAGCACACGGCCGCTGCGACCGTGTGCCCGGCGCCGCCGCTACTTGGAGGCCTTGGCCGCAGGCTTGGCGTCGGGATCGACGACGACCACCTCCGCGATGTTGGCCAGCTGGCGCTTGAGCGTCTTGGCCGGGCCTACCACCACGATCACGAGCGTGTCTTCGTCGACCAACCGCTTGGCGGTGTCGATCATCTGCGGGCTGCTGACCTTCGCGACCGAGTCCAGGTACTGCTGGTAGTAGTCGTCGGGCAGCCCCTCGTAGTCCAGTCGCCACAGGTCGGCCACCAGGTCGCCCGGCGTCTCTCGCTGACCGGCAAAGCGGCCGAGCAGGTAGCTCTTGGAGAAGCGCTCCTCTTGATCGCTGGGCGCCTCCGACTGCAGGCGATCGATCTCCTCGAGGATCGTCTTGACCGTCTCTCCCACCGTCGCGTTCTTGGAGAACGTGCTGACCTCGAAGCGGCCCGCGAAGCGCGAGGTGGAGAAGCCTCCACGCGCGCCGTAGGTCAGGCCCTTCGTGTCGTCGAGGTTGTGCCCGGCGGGCCACGCGGCACTCGCTGCGCTCGACCCCGAGCATCCTGCCCTCGCGCCCGCTCAGACGGCGATCGACGCGGCGGTGGCAGCTGCACTCGATGCCGAAGGCACCGCGGGTACGGGCGGGAGCACGGACGACGGTTCGGGCACGGCCGGCAGCAGCTCGGGCGATCCCGACGCGAGCGGCACGAGCGGCACGAGCGGCACGACCGGGGGCGATGACGCGGAGCCCGCAGGGGAATCGACGGGGGAGGTCGAGCCCGAACCGGAGCCCGAGGCGGAGCCGAAGCCCAAGCGCAAGCCCAAGCGCAAGAAGCGACGGCGTCGGCGGCCGACGCCCCCGCCCGATGATGGGGGCGACACCCCCACGGCGCAGCCCGAGGAGCCCACGCCCGCCGCGAAGGATGACCCCGAGCCTGCGGGTGATCCCAAGCCGGAGCCGAAGCCCGAGCCGAAGGAGGAGCCCAAGCCTCCGGCCGAGCCCAAGCCCAAGCCGCCCGCCGAACCCGCTGACGGCGGGTGATCGGAGGCAGAGGGCCCGCTGCTCGCGGCCTCATTTGGGCCTGCGGGGCCAACTCTCGTCAGTCAGCCCCGCGGTGCGGACTCCTCGTCAACCAGCGGGCGGGGGTGGCTCTCAGCGGGGGTGGCTCTCGTCATCCAACTCGCGATGGGGATTGTCGTCATCCAGCGGGCGGTGGTGGCTCTCATCATCCA
>JAHZJA010000833.1 GCA_022601155.1 Deltaproteobacteria bacterium
CGCTGCTGGTGTTGTTGATGGGCTTCGGCTGCGAGGGCGCCATGCACCTGTCGCGCATCTCGCCGCGTGGGTGGCCTGCGGCCGCCGTACTGGGCAGTGCTCTGCTGCCGCTGCTGCTGTCTCCGTACCCCGCCTGGCAACAGGCCGCCGTGGTCTGGCTGGTGGGGATCACCGTCGTCATCGGGTTGCTGCGCGTCATGGTCCCCGCGGGGCTGGTCCTCCTGCGCTACGAGCCGCTCGCCGCTCGCCGTGGGTTCGCCTTGCGACCCCTGCGACCCCTGGCCGCCGTGCTGGCCATGGCCGGGCTGGCGGGCGGTGCCTGGGCGCTGGATCGACTTCCGTTCATCGACATCGACCGCACGCCTCGCCCCGCGATCGCGGTGGCACCGGATCACCGGGTGCACGAGGACTTCTTCGACCCCCGATTGATCGTCCAGGCCACCTCACGCGGAGACACCCCTGCCGCCGCGCTCGAGCAAGCCGCAGAAGATGCACGGCAGCTCGCAGCGCTCGTGCCCCACGACGCGACCCGCGTGGACTCGCCCGGTCGGTTGGTGCTTCCCCCGGCCGAGCTGCAATCGCGACAGCGCTCGCTGAGCACCCTCGATCTGCGGGGGCGCATGGACGCCCTGCACGACAGGCTGGCGACCCGCGGTTTCCGGCCCGACGCCTTCGGTGAGTTCCTGCGCGGCGCGGCCGATCTCGATACGTTGCCCACTCCGCAGGTAGCTCTCGACGGACCACTGGGCGGGTGGATCGCGGGCTACCTCGCGCCCGATGGGACCTCGCTCATCACGAGGGTCCACCTGCAGCCCGATCCCTCCGCGCCCATCCCTCGGCTCGAGGCCGATGGCGCCGAACCGCTGACGCTGTCGGGTCCGGCCGTGGCGGCCCGACGCGATCGCCACGGCTTCGGCGACAGCCTGGGCATCATGATCGCCTTGCAGCTGTGGCTGGGTGCGCTGACCGTCTGGCTCGCGACCCGTCGACTGACGATCGCCCTGGCGTGCACCTGCGCCGCACTGACAGCCCAGACCGCGGTGCTCGCCGCGATGGTGCCCCTGGGAGTCGGGCTGGGCGCCGCTGTGCTCCCGGCCATCCTCTTGGTGGGCGCTGCCGCCATGGTTGCTGGAGCTCGGGCATGCCGAGCCGTCGCCCACGGCGAGCGCTTCCACGCCACCGGGGTGCTGCTCTCCGGCCTGTGCCAGGCGGTCGCGGGCCTGACCCTCATCATGAGCGACGATCCGCTGTGGTACGCGGTGGGCTTGGTCGTCGCGATCGGTGCCGTGCTCGCCTCCGGAGCGGGGCTGTTTGTCGCCCCCGGCATGATGCGCTTGTTCGGCGGTCCCCCCTCCAGTGCCCCCACCCCCTCTCCGGAGACCCCCTCATGATCGGTCGACGTACATGGCTGTGGGGTCTGCCCGCGCTGGGACTGAGCCCCCTGCTCGCACGGGCCGAGCCCTCGACCGCCCAGCGCAAGCTCGCCAATCGCATCGAGCTTTGGAGCAACTACGCCCGACGTAGTCGCAACCTGATGGCGCGAGTGAGTACGCGACGGGAGACCTCGCTCCTCGAAGAGCCTCTGCTGAGCACGGGTACGCTCGTCTTTCGTGAGCCAGGGCTGGTCGTCCTGCGCGACGACGGGCGCCAGGGCTCCACCACCCTCATCGATGGCGACGCGATCCGCGTCTTCCTCAATGGTGAGGGCCGAACCGGACCTTCGACGATCGTCGCCGATACACGCCCGGCCGCCCGTTGGATGGCGCAGCGTCTGGTCGCCGCGTTCGCGCCAGGCGACGGCACCGCCTTGGTCGAGGATTGCCGGGCCAGTGTTCCCAAGGGCCGAGGCTATCGACTCGAGTTGCTCCCACCCCGGGGGTCGGCGACCCGTCGGCAGATCCGTAGCCTCACCCTCCACCTCGATCCCGTGGCCGGGTCCATCACACAGCTGTCGATTGCCGAGACACAGGGCGACCGGGTGGTGATCGCGTTGAGCGACCATCGCCAAGACCTCCCAGACGAAGACATCGACGCGTTCATCGAGCAGCTCGACCGCTGACGCACGCGGACATCGAGAGTGCGCCGTGCCAGCGGAGCGTCCGTGAATGACCTGCGGGGCCCGTGCTCGCGCGGGAGGGTGACCACCCCAAGGGTCAGTGGGCCCGGCCTCCGGTGCTCGTGGTCGAGCCGTGTACCGCGTCCTCCCCCCCGACGCGCACAAACGCGGACCGCTCCCCGAGAAGAAGCGAGGGACGTCTCCAACAGCCTGGTGCGCGGTCGGTCTCGGTGACGGAATCCCGACGTCGGCCCGTCCCAAAATGGACTGACGGTCGCTCGGCCTGCGCGGGCCCGCAGCTGCAGGTTCTGCAGTCGACTGCCAAAGACGCAGCAACGACCCCTCCTGCCGGCCTGGGGCGGCCACGACTCGCTGAAGATCTGTCCATGGCACATGACTTGCGTGGTGGCCGGGCATGCAATGGAACGGATGGCAGTCGGCGGGTCTGGTCTTGGTGTTGTGCACCCCGGGGTGCGGCGACGATGAGGGCAGCGGGGGCGGTGCGGCCTCAGCCGACGGCACGAGCGACTCGGGCAACGCCGCGACCGACGGCGCCACCGGGAGCACCAGCGACGACCCCGTGGCCGACTCCAGCGGCGGCTCGAGCGGACAGTCCGAGGGCGGGTTCGTGGAGTCGATCCTCTCCGGCATGTGGGCCGACGACGTGGTCATCACCGTGACCGACGACGCGATGGAGTTCTCGAGCGACGGCGTCCCCAACCACGACGTGCTCGAGGCTTACGGTCTGATGGACGGCACCACGACGCCCGTCGTCACATCGGCCACCACGTTCACGATCCCGGTGGAGCCCGAGTACTCCGCGGAAACCACCGCCACGGGCTTGGGTACGATCGGCTTCGCGATCAGCGGTGCCGTCTACTTCAACCCCTACGAGGGCGACGGGGCGAGCGTCGCCATCGACAACAACTTCGACGTAGGCGGCATCCCGTTCCTCGATGGCTGCAACGGCCACCCACTGCCCAACGGAGGCACCTACCACTACCACGGGGTGCCCTACTGCATCACCGACAGCGTCGACGTCCTGGGCGAGCACTCGTCTCTCATCGGCGTATTGCTCGATGGTTTCCCCGTCTACGGACCGAGCGGAGCCGACGGCAGCGCCCCCGCCGACCTCGACGAGTGCAGCGGGCACGAGGGCGTCACCCCCGAGTTCCCCGACGGCATCTACCACTATCACCTCACCGAGATCTCGCCGTACAGCGTGACCTGCTACCACGGCGTGGTCGACGATGCGGGCGGCGGAATGATGCCTCCCGGACCCCCAGGCGGCGACGACGAGCCCACCCGACGATGAGGTATGGACTGCTGGCGGCGCTGGCCGTGTGCGGCTGCGATGTCGGTGGTGGTCCAGCGCAAGACGACGCGCTGGACCCGATGTCGCGCGGCGAGATCGTCTTTGTCGAGCAGCGTGGCCACCCCGACTTTCGCATCGCGACCCTGAGCCTCGACACCGGGGACATCGAGACGCTCTTCGCCCTGCCGTCGGGGGCGTTCGCCTACGCGGTGGATGTGCACCCCGAGACCGGCGCGGTGTTGTTGGCCTATACCGAGCCCGACCCCGACGGCCCTGGGTTCGACCGCAGCGTGTTGGTCGAGCTGGACGACGAGGGTCCGCGCTACATCACGGGGCTGGATGCAGCGGGGACCTGGGCGCTTCACCCCTGCTGGTCCGCTGACGGGGAGTCCATCTGGTACGTCGCGCAGGGGCAGCAGTGGTCGTCGGAGACCTTGCCCCACACGCTGGTGCGAGTGCGACGCGACGACAACCAGATCGATGTCGAGATTCCGTGGGCAACCGAGCCCGCGGTCTCGCCGACGGGCGACTACATGGCGTGGGTCGAGGTGGAGCCCGAGTCGTACCGACGCAAGGTGGTCATGGGAACCGCCGACGGAGATCCCATCCGGACCCTCGTCGACCAGGACGACGTCTACGATCTGGGCACCCCCACGTTCTCCTCCGACGGCGGCGGCGTGTTCGTGCTGGTGTTGGAGTCGCCCATCACCATGCGCAGCGCCGATCTCTCGGCGGCACCCGAGGCCACGGGGCACGGGACACACCTGCTCCCCGGCGACTGGTACGGCATCGCCGTCGACGACACCGAGCGCATCGCGATCAGCGAGACCTCGACCATTCACCATGACGCGACCGTCTCTGCCGCACAGCCACTGCTGATCGCGGCAACCCGCGAGGGCATCACCACGGTCGACCTGCGTACCGGGACGGCAGAGCCCTTGCTGCTCAATCGGGCGATCCGGTCGGTCGCCTGGCGCCCTGGCCACGACGACTGACGCCGAAGGCACGGGGCCAGCCCCCTCACCGGCCAGGCCACGACGGGTCTCGGATCTCCCGAGCGGACCTCGGGTTGCTCGCCCCGCGCACTACTGAAAATCCGTGAAGATGGGCAGCACTTCGTTGCGCACATTGCCGAGCACCGTCACCACGTACACGTTGGCGGCCGGATCGGGCTTGGCGATCACGGAGAACGGATTGAAGTCGAACAACCCGATGCTCTGCTTCACCATCGACGCATAGGCGTTGGGATCGGTGGCCCAGACCATCGTCCGCGCCTGCCGGTTGAAGGCCAACACCGACACCATCGGGTTGCCCGGAGCTCCGCCCGTCGGCGGTGTGTCGAGGGCCCCCGGGGGCAGGGCCGCGTACACCCGATAGCGGCTGCCCTTGGTGAAGTCGAGGTCGGTACGAATCTCGCCGGCCGTGGGGGTTGGGGACTCACCCGATTGGCCGATCTCGATCAAGCCGCTGCTGGACGCCTGGAAGACGGAAGGATCGACCCCCTTGCGCGCCTCGTTGGCGGGCACCTGAATGGTCTGGATGGGCGTGACCAGATCGTCCAACCACACGAAGACCTGGTAGAAATCGGCCTCGGGAGGAAGGCCCAGCCGCGCCGCGAGGTCGATGTGGCCGAGTTGTAC
>JAHZJA010000834.1 GCA_022601155.1 Deltaproteobacteria bacterium
GAGCCGTCGTCCGTGCCCGTGACGGCCCCGGTCGCCATTGCCGTCCCCGCCGTGGTGTCGGCACCCGTACCCGACCCCGCCGTGTCATCGGAGGCGGCCGTCGAGGTCGGCGACGTGATGGGACCGTTGGAGTCGGTCCCGAAGTTGAAGTCTCCGTCGCCGCCAGCATTGCAGCCGACCACGGGAGCTGCGGTCAGCGAGACCCACAGCAGATGCTTTCGCAGAGCAGGCACCATCATGCGACGTGGCTCAGCATACCGGACTTGGAGTTGGTGAACCCATTGCCCGCGGTGACGACGGCGTCAGCGCAGCCGAGGCCACAGACAGCAGATATCGCGCAACGCAGGGCCCGGCGACCAAGGCCGGGTGCGGCGGCGCAACAGATGGCCCCATGGACTGCTAGTCGTCCGGGGCGCCGTAGGAGATCCACAGCCGAATGATGTCTTCTTGTTCTTGGGACAGCGGGTTGGCGCCCAACGGCATTCGCTGCCCCTGGAAGCCGTCTCCGGTCAGCTTCGTGATCAGGTAGCTACCGGTCGGGTTGCCGGGCTCGACCAGCGGGATGTCCGGGTTCTGGACGGACATCTGGAACAGGCTGTCTCGCGCCACATCCGCCGTCAGGTCCAGGTCGGCCGCAGGGACCACGCTGGAGTGACAGCCCGCGGTCGCACAGCGAGCCTCGAGAATCGGAAGGACATCGTTGGTGAAGGTCGCGCCGCTGTCGGGATCGGGCTCGCCGAACTCTGCCGCATAGCTGCAGCCGTCGTAGTCGATGACCGCGTAGGGGCTGTCGCCGTCCGGAGCGTCCGCGCCCTCGATCCAACACGCGATCGCGACGACTTCGGACGCCGACAAGGGTTGGTTGGCCAGCGGCATCGGGCTGCCGGGTACGTTGCCCTGCAGCCGCTGGAGCAGGTACGAGCCCCAGGGGTCGCCCGGCTTGATCTCTTGAAAGTGCTCGTCCTCGTTGGCGCCCAGGATGCCATCGCGGTTGGGATCGCCACCGCGCAGGCCATCCTCGAGCAGCGTGTGAACGCTGTCGCCGAGCATGTCGTAGCCAACCACCTGAAACGCCGAGACCCCGGCCGCATAGGTGACGGCATCGTTGATCTCCCCCACCGTCAGCATGCCGCTGTCGGTGATGCGCAAGAACTCGAGGCTCTCGGGCGTCATCGGGTCGATCATCCCCGCGGGGATGGGCTCGGCCAAGTAGACCACCGCTGAGCTCACGACTCCCATCGCGTCGACCGGGAAGTCGACGTAGGCGACATGGGTCTCCCAGCCGAGATTCCCCCCCGAGGTGAATCGCAGAACGTCGCCCCGGGGCTCACACGCGTTGTAGGTGTTGAGGGGGTCTTCGACGTCGAGATTGCACGGACCCCCGAGCACGCCCAGCATCGACTGCGGGGTGCGGAGGTCTGGGTACTCCATGTTGTTGTGGCAGACGTTGGCGTTGGGCGTGCACGTCCGCGTGATCACCTTCTCGTGGAGATCGAGATAGGTGGGGAAGTCCTTCTTGGCCTCCTCGACGAACTCGCGCCCGTCGTCGGGGGCCGTGGGGATGCCTGCGCCGCCCCCCTCGGTGTCCTCGGTCTCCCCGGCGGTCCCGCTGCCTCCGTCCCCGTTTGGCCCTCCGTCCCCGAAGCTCCCTCCGCCCCCATTACCGACGGTGCAGGCGAGCGCAGGACAGGCGACGGTGAGCAGCAGGAGGGTGGGCAGGCGGGACACGGGGCAGGCTCCTTAACAGAGGGGTACCGAGGAAATGGTACTAGAAGATGTCGGTGATGGGCTCGATGCCGGGCCAGATGTCCTCGGTATTGATGTCGAGGAACGCCAGCGCCGTGGCCAGGTGGCTGGTCGTGCCGTAGATGGGCTCGCTCTGCAGCGGCTCCATCGTGGTGAAGTCGGTCTGTCCGAAGAACCGACCGCCCTGCCCCACCAAACCACCCATGTACGGCAGCGCCTGAAAGCGCGAGCCCGGGCCCCCTTGATGGTCCGATCCACCGCCCGAGTTGTAGCCGCTGGACATCAGGTTATCGCGGCCGAACTCGGAGGTGACCATCACCATGGTGCGATCCCAGTAGGTGCCGCCCTCGGGGTGGTTCATGCGCTTGAGGGCAAAGTTCAGCCCCGCGAATGCGCGCCCGAGGTTGTTGGCGCTCATCGAGTAGGCGCCAGCCTCGTTGGAGTGCGTGTCCCAGCCATTGTCGCCCACCAACACCGCGGCGGATCCGTGCTGCAGGAAACGCAGCGCCAGCGACAAGTTCCGCCCGAGCAACGAGTTGCCCATGATGGCGGTGAGGTCGGCGTTGGTGAGGTCGACCCCGGCCGTGGGCTCATCGGCCACGCGCAGGGCGGGATCGAGGAACACCTGCCGGAATGCCTCGACGTTGCTCTTGCCGTTGGACATCCGCTCGATGAGCTGACGGTCTCGGGCGCTTCGGATGTTGGCGGTGGCCTCGTCGAGGCCCGCCTCGAACGTCCGTGCCCACTCCGCCTGCCCCCCCGCGTCGTCACCAGCTTGGTCGGTGAACTCCGAGAACGACGGGACCAACACGGGCACGATCGAGCCCATGGGAGTGCCGAACGGGGTCGTCGCGTCACCGGTGCCGATCATCGCCGGCGGGAACACGAGGCCCGCGGTGCCCTCGATGTAGTTCTTTTGGTGGGCGTAGATGAGGCTCATGAGCCCCGGCCCGCCGCCAGGAATACCCGAGGAGATGATGTTGCGCGCTCCTGCGTGGTCGCTGATGCTCACCGCCGCTCCGGGCGTGTGATCCATCGTGCCCAACACGCAGATCTCGTTGCTGATCATCGGCAACGAGGGCATCGCCGTGCCGAAGGTCGCGGTGGTGTCGGCGATGGGCGTCGGGTCGAAGACCATGCCCACGCCCCACTCCGTCCCTGCGGCTCCCGCCTGGATCCCCATGGGGTTCCAGCGCGGCGCGAGATCACCGTTGAACATCGGCACGGACCGAGCACCACCATCGAGGTTGATGATGATGACGTGGTTGTAGCGGCTCGCGGGTACGTCCAGCGCGGCTTGAGACATCCGCGGAGTCCACACCCACGGGGCCACGGCGCCAGTGGCGACGGTTCCCGCGGCCACTTTGAGGAAGGTTCGACGATTCTGCTTCTTGATGGTCGACATGATGGTCCCCCTTTCCCTCTCGGCTTAGTAGAACAGGAAGTCCGCGGCCTTGAGGGTCAGCCGACAGGTTTCGACGGCGAAGTCCGCCGGAGTGCAGTTGTTGTCGTCGCGACAACCGGTGACCCCGGCCATCACTGCTCCGTCAGCAGCGTCGGGGATGGGCCGCACCATCGCGGCGGAGTAGACCTGGTCGGCGGCGGTGCGAAGCGCCTCCTCCGACTTGTCGTCCGGATCTTCGATGAACTGAAGCGGATAGATCGGCGAGTTGGCGTCGGCCTGGGCACACAGCTCGTTGGTGAGCGTCGCCTGGGTCAGCGCCGCGATGAGCCCGGTCCGCGCCTCGCGGAACTGGGTCTCGTGGTCGGGGCAGCCGCCCAGCAGCTGGGCACGGTCCCGGAAGTCGTAGTTGGGCGTGGTCCCGTTGGCCATCGTCGGGTACGCGTGGGGGTGCATCCCGCCGGAGCCCGACTGCACCACCGGGTAGCGATGGTCACAGCTGCCCAGCTCGACCCCAGTGAGTCGCGCCGCGCTGCGGAGCCAGTCCTCGGCA
>JAHZJA010000835.1 GCA_022601155.1 Deltaproteobacteria bacterium
AGCCTGCCGCCCCGCCCCCACGGCCTCCGGCCGAGCACCCCGTGGTGATCCGGCACTGGCGGTCATCCTCGACTTCAGCGCAGTCGTAGACACTCAGACAGGGTGCGAACGTACCTTCGTCGTACTTGCCAGTGCGGTCCGCCCGGCGAAGGCGACGCAGACAACTGCGGGCCTTGTCCTCGTCGAAATCGCAGCGCTCTGGGCACACATCGAGATCATTGAGCACCTGCTGCTCACAGCCTGGACCGCCGTAGGGCAGGATCGAGGAGGCGTCGGCCTGGGGATTGAGGAAGGGCTCGTCGGGATCTTGGGCGTTGTACCCACAGATCAACGGCGCGGCCTCGTCATTGAACTCCTCCGCCTCGGGAGTACAGGCGACAGCCAGCGAGGCCACCACGACAGAGGCCACCACAGCCGAGGACCAGCCACGGCGCGAAAAGATCCTGAGAACACAGCTCGGCATGATTCGTGGTGGTAGTGCCGACGGGCTGTGGAACGATCAGATCCGCGACCCTCTTGGGATGGTCTCACCGAGAGCGGTGCCCCGCGTCGGGAGATGGCGAGTGCAGCACTCCGAAACGCAGCGCCAGTCGCGTGGCTCGAGCTCGAAATCGGCGCCTCATCGGGTCAGCGCTACGGCTCGGCCTCGTCGAGTGACGGAGGGCCCAGCGCGCGGGTCAATGCCTCTGCGATCCGTCGGGCTTGCTCCGGTCCCAAGCCGAGCTGAGCGTCCTGCCCATCCACGAAGAAGTGGGCCAACCCATGCACCAGACAGCGCGCCGCGAGCTGTTGAATGAGGGGATGGCTCGGGTCCAGCGGCGCCCGAGCGTCGTCTGCGTGCAACAGGGCCCGAAGCCCCTCGCTGAACTTCGTTTCCGCCGAAACCCGATCACTCGCCGGCCTCGGCACGGCGTACTCGCCCTGCGTGAGCACGCGAAACAGTGCGGGCTCCTCCGCCGCGAACGACACATACTCGACGCCCGAGCGCCGAAAACCCTCCAAGGGATCGGGCGCGCTCGCGGTCGCCTCCTCGATTCGACGCGACAACACCTCATCGGCCCGAGACCACAGGCCGCGAAGCAGCTCCACACGATCCTTGAAGTGTCGGTACGGGGCCCCCGACGACACACCCGCCCGTCGAGCGACCGCCGACATCGTCACCGCCGACGGACCCTCGTCCGCCACGATCGCCAGCGCCGCATCGAGCAGCGCCCGACGCAGATCGCCGTGGTGATAGCCCCGTTCCTTCTTGGTCATCGGCCGATGTAAGAAAATCTTACTTTGCGCTGGCTGGGTCGGCCATTCCGATGTAAGAGTCTCTTACATCGAGGACGAGCACGTGCAGCACGACATCGCCAAGGAGCCACAAACCCCCTCTACCCCCGATCTCTCGGCCCTGTGGGCCTCGGTGGGGCGTTGCCACGGCTGGGCGCCGGTCCGGGTGGAAGGCGAGCTTCCCGCGGATCTGCAGGCCACCATCCTGCGCGTGGGACCGGGGCTGATGGAGCGCTTCGGCCGACGACTGGTGCACTCGTTCGAGGCCGACGGCGCGATGATCGGGGTTCGCCTCCATGGTGATGGCACGGCGCAGGGCGCCGTTCGGCTGGTCGAGGGACCGGGATACAAGCGAGAGCAGGCGGCAGGCCGTCCGCTGTTTGGGTCGGCGGCCCCGTGGTGGCGGCGGTTCGTCAACGGCCTGCAACAACGCAACAAGGCGACGGGCAACACCGCAGTGCTGCACTGGCAAGGCCGCACCTTCGCCTTGATGGAGGGAGCACGCCCGCTCGAGATCGATGTCGATGCGCTTCGAACCGACGGGCTGACGGACTTCGGCGGCATCGTGGGACCAGCCTTCACCGCGCATCCGCATCGCGTGGAATCTGTGGGCACCACGTTCGCTTTCGGCATGCGCTACGGCCCGCGGCCGGCCCTCGATCTGTACGCCTTGCCCGACCACGGCGCGGCCCGGAGTCTCGGGCAAGTCTCACTCCCGTGGAATGCCATGGTGCACGACTTCGCCGTGACCGAGCGCCACATGGTGTTCATCGTGTGCCCTTCCAAGGTCCGGATCGGCCGCGCCATGCTGGCCCCGCGCGACATGACCAGCCTGTTCGACTGGGACCCCAGCGCTGGAGCGCAGCTGCTGGTGATTCCGCTCGATGCGATCGACCAACCGGTTCGGACGTCGCTCGACGCTCGCTTCGTGTTCCACTTCGCCAACGCTCAACAGCGCGGCAACGAGCTCGTGGTCGACTTCATCCAGCACCCAGACGACTCCATCCTCAGTGCACTCTCGGGCGAAGGCACCAGCCATACGAAGCCTCCCCGCTTGCAGCGATTGGTCCTCGACCCCACATCCGGGCGCGTGCACTCCGACCAGAGCCTGTGGGACCTCCAGTGCGAGTTCCCCGTGCTCCCCGCCGGTCGTGTCGGGCACCACTACGAGACCCTGTGGCTGCGAACCGGCGAGGAGAACATCGCCCGGTTCGAGCCCGAGACGGGCGCCCTCGACACGTGGGAGCCTGGTCCCGGCTATAGCCCCTCGGAGCCGCTGTTCGTCCCCCGCCCCGATGCCGAGCGAGACGACCAGGGTTGGCTGCTCAGCCTCGTGCTCGACGGCTGGCGAGGCGAGAGCTTCTTTGGAGTGTTCGACGCCGATCACCCCTCGGCGGGACCCATTGCCCGCGTGTGGATGGGACAGCCGTTGCCCACGACATTCCACGGCACCGTGATCCCCAATCGTGCGGCGAAGGGGCCCGCGGTCCTCGAGGCATGAGCCTGCCCGGTTGACTGCACCCCACCCAAGGATCACGCGGTGGGGTGCGTGCGCGCCGACCTACGCGAGCGCCGACGGTCGGATTGATTTCGCTCCCGTCAACAGGCCGAACACTGGCAAGTATCGCCGCCGCCCTCGACGCTCGCCCCGTTGCAGCCGAATGCCCCACAGGCGGTACCACACTCCTTCAGGGTGCAGGACTCCCCGCCGGACTTGACCCGGAACGTCACCGAGTCGGGCCCCGAGTGCTCCACCGGACCATACTCGTCCTCCAGTGCCTCGACATCGGTCCATGCGATGCCCCGATCGGTGACGTCGTCGTTG
>JAHZJA010000836.1 GCA_022601155.1 Deltaproteobacteria bacterium
CCTCGGCACGCGCTCGATATGGTTCGGCACAACGAGCCTGGGTCTTGGCGCGGACCAGGCGGGGAATCCAGCGGTGGCCCCCTCGACGTGCCACCCAAGGATCCGAACCGACGACGACCAATTCATCGAGCACCGCATCTGCGGCGGCGTTGGGGGTCGCGAGACCGCAGTCGATGACGCGGGGGCTCCACTCGGGTTGCTCCGCGCTCAGGCTGGCGAGCGTACCAACCAAGGCGGCCTGGACGGGGTCGGGCGGTGGCCCACGCCGCTCGACGTCGAATGCTCCTCGGGTCGCCACCACGAGCCGCGGGGCAGCCCGCTCATCCAGCCGCGGCGCCTGGAGCATGTCGAGCAGGCCGGTATGGAGTCGCGAGAGGGCACCGAGGATCTCGCCGGACGGCTGACTCTCGTCCGTTCGTATGGAGAGACAGCGCAGATCGATGACCCCGGTCCAGCTCTCCTGGCCGAGCACGGACGCGACCCGATCCGCA
Organism: Deltaproteobacteria bacterium; assembly: GCA_022601155.1. Classification (GTDB taxonomy): domain Bacteria; phylum Myxococcota_A; class Polyangia; order Nannocystales; family Nannocystaceae; genus Paraliomyxa. The sequence continues at coordinate 492 of JAHZJA010000836.1, forward strand.
GTCGCGATGTGATACGAGGCCCCTCGAGCCTCGAGACCTCCCCCCACCGCTCGCGCCACGGTGACCTCGTCGTCTACGACCAACAGCCAGCGACCGTCGACATGAGGCAGTGAGCGCCCCGCCGCCTCGAAGACCATCAGCGCCATATCGAGTCGGTCGGCCAGCAGCGGATCGGCTGGAATGGTGGCCGTCGGCTCGAGCCCGACTTCGCGGGCGAGGGCGACCCAACGCTCGACGTCCACGAGCGGACTGCGATCACGAATATCGGTGTCTTCGTACGCGTGCCAATCTCGCGTGAGGCCAAAGGTCAAGTCCACGTAGCGCTGCGGACGCGTAGCTTCGAGCAACACCAGCACTCCGCCGTCGGCAAGCAGCTCGCGCGCGTGACGAAGGCTGTCGCGCAGGATTGGCGTCGCGTGAAGCACGTTCGCCGCCACGACGAGTTCATAGCGACCCGCCGTGAATCCCTGCGAGACGGGGTCTCGGCTGATGTCCAAGACCTTCACATCGACGTGGGGTCTCCCCGCGCACTGGCTGGCGACGAAGCGCAGCAACGTCGGCGAGATGTCCGTGCAGCAATAGGAGACACGGTCTTGTTCCAGGGCTTCCAACAGGGGGACCGTGGTTCCTCCCGTACCCGCTCCGATCTCCAGGATCCGAAACGGCCGACCTGTGGGCCATCGTTCGACAAGCCGCTCGACGGCCCGGACAACCAGCGCATTGGTGACCTTCGAGATCGCGGTGTCCGAGAACAGGGCCGCCGCTCGCTCGGCTCGCCCGTCTGGGAACAGCAGGTGCAGCGGATCGACGTCTCCTGCAAGTACCTCACCGAGATGATCGGCACAGTCACCCAGGACACCCAGGAGGTCCGCTTGCTCGGGGTGCTCCGCTGACAACTGATCCAGCTCGAGCCTCGGGTCGAGAGGAGGTAGTGGGCGCGTTACCTCCCACCCATCGGCTCGGCGCCGGAGCCAGCCTTCGACCTCGAGCATCTCGCACACGCGCTCCAGCATGCGTACCTGGGTGCGATTGGCACGTCGTTCTCCGAGGATGTTCCCGAGTTCGACACTCGTACCTGCCTCGAAGGCCACGCCCACAGACATCAGGGCCCGAGCCGCGTACGCGGCACAGATCGCATCGACCCGCGGCTCGATCATCGCATAGTCGTCGATGGGATGGTGATCAGCCAGCTCCCCACACAGCGCCTGTAGCTCGGCATCCAAGTGAGCACGATCGAGCGGCTCCCGTGGGGAGAGCTCGGAGCGTTCCCAGCGAACCTCATAGGCGATGCCCCGTGCTGCCTCGGCATCCGGGTTTTGGAACTCCGGCTCGGCGGGGCTCGAAGTGATCGCGGGGTCGGGATCGGGCCACCAGTGCGACGGCTCGGCCCACGGATAGGGCGGGAGCCGGACGAAATGACCAGAAGGTCGGCCCAGCGCCGCAAGGTCGACCGAACACCCCGCATCGAACAGGGTCGCGACTGCGGTGGCGACGTGATGGCGAGCATCACGATGTCGCCGAAGCGTTGGCACAGCACGACCCGAGGACCCACGCGTCGCGAGCGTTGCCCGAATATCGATGGTCAGGCTGGGCGTGGGACCAACCTCCACAAAGGTATGAATCCCAGCCTCGAGCATCGATTCGATTGCACGATCGAAGCGTAGCGTGGCGCTGCTGGCCCGCCGCCAGTACTCGGGCTCGAGTACCGACGCCCTCGTGATCCGACCCCCGACCACGCTCGAGTAGACCGGGAGCTTCGGCTCACACAACCGTTCCGGCCGCGGCACCGCAGCCGTGCCTCGGAGGGTCTGCGGGTGGTGAAACAGGTACGGAACACCGCTGTCCCGGCACAGGACATCGCGCTCCTCGCAGGCCCCTTGCAGACGCAACAGGTCAGGCCGTCGACCCGAGATGACCGTGTTCTCCGGGCTCGTGACCGCCGCCAGAGCCAAGCTTCCGCCGAGTTCACGGAGTAGCGTGCGGGCGGCCAGCTCCCCGAGGTTGACCCCGTACATGCCGCCTTCGTCTACGTCTTCCAGAGACGCGGCGCGGCGGACGACCAGCTCGAGGGCTTCCTCCTCGGTCAGCATGCCCCCGAGCACCATCGCAGGCAGCTCGCCTGCACTGTAGCCGACCAAAGCGCTCGGCCTGACCCCCCAGCTCATCAGCAACTCCGCGAGGGCCAGCTCGACAGCGATGAGCGCGGGTTGCCCATGAACGCAGTCGGCCATCGTCGCCGCGTCCGCGCCCCCACACAGAAGGTCCCGCAGCGAGCCGTCGAGCCACGGCTGCATCTTGACGTCCATCCGCTCGATCGCGGCTCGAAACCGAGGCTCGGTGTCCATGAGCCGCTCGGCCATACCGGGCCACTGAGCGCCGTGACCGGGGAACACGAAGGCGACGCGCAGCTGCGACGCCGCTCGACGTACCTGTGACTCGTCGAGACCGACGGTTTCGTGGAACTCGATCTCCTGCCGTAGCTCGTCCACGGTCTCGGCAACGAAGGTCTTGCGATACGGGTGCCGGGTACCGCGCTTGCAGGTCGTCGTGGACAACGCGCTGATATCCAGCTCTCGATGCTCACGGAGCATTGCTCCCAGGTCATGAATCCGCCGGTTCAACGCGGTCGGGCTGCGGGCACAGATCGGTACGAGATACGGACCACGAGACGAGGTCGCTCGGGTCGGCGGCGGCTGGGTCGACGGCCGCTGCAGCACCACGTGGGCGTTGGTCCCCCCCAAGCTGAATGCGCTGACGCCAATGGCCGCCCCGGGTCTGCGGAGCACAGTCGGCTCCCGCGGAAGCTCGAGTACATCCGTGATCGATTCCAGTGCCGGGTGAGGCTCACCCACCAGCGGATACTCGGGAACGAGGCCGTGCCGAGCGATCAACGCGGCGCGAAGCAGGCCCGCCGCCCCTGCGGCCGCTTCGAGGTGACCCACGTTGGCCTTGATGGTCCCCACCCGGCACGGCCCGTGGGGGCGGCCGCCCTCCCGCAACGCCTCAGCCGCAGCCTCGAGCTCAATCGCATCGCCGAGCTCGGTGCCGGCTCCGTGTGCCTCCAAGTACTCCACATCATCGGGCGACACGTTCGCATCGGCGAGTGCGGCCTTGATCACTGCGGTCTGCGCCGCGGGATTGGGGGCCGTCAGACCGTTGGAGCGTCCGTCCTGGTTGACGGCGCTCCCGAGGATCAGTGCGTCGATGCGATCATTGGCTCGTCGGGCATCGGACGCACGCTTGAGCACGAAGACCACGCACCCCTCGGCGCGCACCGTTCCGTCAGCGTGGGCGCTGAATGCCTTGCAGCGGCCATCCGGAGCGATCGGAATGGCCTTGTGGACCGAGGCGGCGACCTGCGGCGAGACGATGAGGTTGACCCCTCCGACGATCGCGAGGTCGATCTCCCCGCTTCGCAGGGCCTTGGCGGCCAGGTGGGTGGCCACCAACGATGACGAGCACGTCGTGTCGATGGCGAGCGATGGCCCCCGCAGATCGAGCAGGTATGACAGCCGGTTCGCCGCCAAGACCGGCCCGGCCCCACTCGCCGTGTGGACATCGACCATGGACTTCGAGTGGGCCCCCAACCATGTGTACTCGTTGGAGTAGATCCCCAGGTACACCCCGGCTCGACAACCTCGGAGCTCGTGCCAGGGCTGACCGGCGGCATCGAGGGCCTCGATCGCGACCTGCAGGAAGATGCGGTGCTGGGGGTCGATCTGCACCGCTTCCCGCGGTGAAATCCCGAAGAACTCGTGGTCGAAGCGATCGATGTCCTCGAGCCAGCCCGCACGGAGCCCTCCTGGGATATCGGCGTCATCCATGCCGAGCCGTCGCCGAGCGTCGGTCAGCCTCCCCGTCGCGCACCAGGGAGCGCGGGACTTGTTCCACAGCAGCTCGGGGGAGCGACAGCCATCGGGCAGCCTACACGCCATCCCAACGATCGCGATCGGCTCCGGGTCATCGGGCTGAGGCGTGGTGGTCACGGGCGGTCGATCTCGGGGTCTCGAGCGAGTGAGGACGCCAGCGCGGTGATGGTCGGGGTGCGCCAGATCGCAACCGTGGAGATCGTCCGGCCGAGCCGCGCCTCGAGGCGGCTTCGCAGCTCGAGGGCCATCAACGAATCGAGGTGTAGATCGCTGAACGAGGCCTCTACGTCGAGCGCGTCGATCGAACGGCGAAGCACCGACGCCATCTCACGGAGGATCACGTCCTCGATGAGGTGGCGACGAGCATCGACATCGACCTCGGCGGCGATACGCTCTCGTAGGCTCACTGGAGCAGCTTCTGACGAGGGCAAGTCCACCAGCTCGCGGAGCATCGGCGGGATGGTGAAGCTGGGAAAGCGGCGCGACCAAGCCTCCGCGTCGAAGCGGAGTACGCCAACCTGCCCTGACTGGTCAGCGATGAGCTGCTCGAGAAGATCGAGCCCCTCGTCACGCTCGATCGGCTGGATCCCTCCGTCACGCAAAGGGGTGTCCACGCTGGCACCCAGCCAGCTGCCCGCCTCCGACCAAAGGCCCCAGTCGATGCACAGGGCCGTCAGTCCACACGAGCGGCGGTATGCGGCGAGCGCACCGAGCCAGCCGTTGGCGGCTGCGTGCGCCGCCTGTCCAGGGGCCCCCAGCAGCGCAACAACCGACCCGAACATCACGAAGAAATCCAGCGCTCGCGACAACGTCGCTTGGTGCAACAGCCACGCGCCGAGGGCCCGACCCCCCATCGCGACCTCGAAATCGTGGGCCTCGAGGTTGGCCATCATGCCATCGCGAAGCTCGCCCGCCGCGTGGATGATCCCACGCAGCGGAGGTCCGGCGCGATCGATTCCCTCCACCAGCGCTCTGACGTCCTGCTCGCGGGCGAGATCACACCGTTGAATCTCGATGCTCACCGTCTCGCTCCGCAGTCGCTCGACTGCCTCACGGGTCGGTTCATCGAGTGCGCGGCGGGTGGTGAGCACCAGCGAGCGCGCCCCCAAGGCGACCAAGCGAGCCGCAGTCAACAAGCCCAACACCCCGGTTCCCCCCGTCACCAGGTAGGTTGCATCGGGTCGGATGTTCGGCGGCACGGGCGGTCGAGGTGGCTCTCGGACCAGCCGGGGTGCCAACCACCGACCACTACGCCGGGCCAACTCGGGCTCCGTCGGTGAGACGAGCAGAGCGTCACACAAAGCATCGACGTCGGCCTCGGACTCGATGTCGATTTGGGTACACCCCAGTTCCCGGTACTCGATCGCCGCCGTCCTGAACAAGGACCACAGGGGCGCTTGCGCCAGCCCGTGTACTCGATCGGACACTGCGGTCGCGAGTGCTCCCTGGGTCAACAACACCACCCGCATCTGGGGTGTAGCAATCTCAGCGAGCGTGCCCACCAAGGACGTGGTCGATGCGCAGGCGGCCGACACCGCCCCAAGGCTCGTGGCCGACAGCTCGTCTCCATGGGGGAGGTCGAGCCCCCCTGCGACGATGATCACTGCCGCAGGGCTCTCGCCATCGAACGCGAGCGAAAGCTGCTCGCGGCACCACGCCTTCCGATCGGCCTCGTCCTCGATGGCGACCGGGAGCGCAATGTGGCACGCGCGTCCTCGGGCCGCGAGCTGGGATGCGATCGCATCTCCAATTCCGTGACGGTCCGAGAAGATGATGAACCGATGCGCGCTGGGGGAGCCGGCGGGTGCGAGATCGAACTCGCGCCAGCGAGTCTGCACCAGCCACTCGGCGCGAGTACGCGTGGCCGAAAGCGAGACCCCCTCGATCCCTTCGGCCGACAGCAGCGGCCGGCGGTCGTGCGTGAGCACCCCGACCATCGACCGCGCTCCACTGTGCTCCGCAAAGACGAGGGCGGGGGCGAGCTGCTCCATGTCATCGGCCATCTCCACGCGATCGAACCCGACGAGGATCTGGGGTTCCGACCCGAGTCCGCCCAGAGTCTGGAGTGCGCCGTCGATCGCCGTCACCAACGCGAGCTGAGGTTCCATCGGGGCTCCCGAAAGCTCGGCAATCGCCAGTCCGTCGCCGGCGAAGAGCCTCGTTGGACGCCGGAAGGTGGGGCCGATGTGAATCCCCCGGGCATCGAGCGCGGCGTACGACACCGCCTCGTCCTTGGCCTCGAGGGCATCCCGGTCCAGGTCTCGTGACGGCCCTCGCGGCCCCGGGCCCGCAAGCTCGATGTCACCACGCGCGGCAAGAGTCCAGGGCACTTGGCCCGCCTGGCCTTCGGGGCGAAACGCGAGCTCGAAGCGTCCCCCGGCCCGTCGATCCCAGCGCACGGTGAGCTGTACGCGGGCCGCGGTGTCGACGGCCATCACCATGCGGGAGAACACCACGCGGGCGAGTGCCACTCGGTCATCGGGTGCAACACGACGCATCGCAGTCAGGACCATGACGACGATGGCGGCCCCTGGCAGCACGGGGTGGTTCCAGACCGAATGATCTCGCCAACTCGGCTCGTCATCGGGATCGAAGACCCCCTCGAACAGCCATGTCGCCGGCTCGAAGGCGGGTTGAATCATGGTCGCCAGCAATGCATCCACCACCCCTGGCCTTCGCTCGCGCGAACGATCGGTGCTCGGCGATTGCCAGTGGGGCTCGCGTTGCCACGGGTAGGTGGGGACAGCGACACGCGGTGACCACTCGCCATGGAGAGCCTCCCAGCGCGGCTTCAGCCCCTCGACATGGAGCCGACCCAGCGCCTCGAGGAACACCCGACGTGGTGCGGTCCGACTCGACGACGACAACACCATACGGCCGACCGCCGAGCCTTCGGCCACCCCGTCGAGCAGCGGGGTACGGAGGGCCTCGGTGGGTCCTATCTCGAGCAATGAATGGTGGCCCTGGCCGCCGATCCTGGCGATCGTCTCCGCGAACCGCACCGGCTTGCGCAGGTTGCTTCTCCAATAGTGGGCGTCGAGCAGTGTCTCGGGCTCGGTGGTGACACAGCTGTAGAAGGGAATCGAACTGGGTCGCGGTGTCAAGGACCCCAGCGCGCTGCGAAGGGCGTCAGCGATGCGCTCGACCTCTGGGTCGGGTCCGTGGGTCGCCACTCCGCACGTCGGCAGCCGCCGGTACTCGATGCCGCGAGATTCGAGATCGGCCAATAGCGCCGACAGGGTCGCCGACGGTCCTGCGAGGACCATGCCCCTCCAGCTGTTGTGAGCCGCGACCCAACTCCCCGGCGGGCCCGCTTCGACGGCCTCGTGGGCCGCCTGTGGCGGCATCTCCACCAGCGCCATCAACCGATCGGTGGGAAGCGTCGACAGCAGCCGGGACCGACACAGACTCAGCTCGATGGTGTCGTCCAGCGAGAGCCGATCCGCCGCGTAGGCGGCTGCCACTTCCCCGACGCTATGTCCCACGACAGCGGCGGGACGAACCCCCAGCGCCCGCCAGGCGCTCACGAGGCCGAGCTGGAACACGGTGACCGAGATCTGAGCGACGAGGATCTGCTCGAGGGACGCCGCGTGGGACTCCCCAGCGAGCACGTCTCGCGGGGACCATCCGAGCCGAGGACGCAGTCGTCGATCGAGATCCGCCACCATATCCGCGAAGGCTTCATTCGAGGCCAGGTGGGCCCGACCCATGCCCTCATGTTGCCCACCCAACCCAGCGAATACCCACACGGGATCGTCCAACTCACCGGCCACGCCCGCAGCCGCAGCGCAGTGCGGCTCCGACCGGGTCCAGGCCTTCAGCTCTTGTTCGAGCTCCGCGCAGCTGTCACCGACCAACGCGAGCCGATGTCCGTGCTGGGCTCGGCGGAGCGCGGACGCAGCACAGATGGATCGCAGCGAGTCGGAGCCTCGCAGACACTCCGCGTAGCGCAGGGCCAGCTCGCCGAGCGCCGCCTTGCTGCGTGCCGAGAGCACCAGCAACTCGGGTCCACGAGGCCCCACTACGGGCGGTGCGACTTCGGGTGCGGGCCCGAGAACGACGTGCGCGTTCGTTCCCCCCATCCCGAACGAGCTGACCCCCGCGTGGCGTGCCTCGCCACGCCACGGTCGAAGACGGGTGTTGACGTAGAACGGCCCGCTGGAAAAATCGATCGCGGGATTCGCCCGCTCGAAGTTCAGGCTCGGCGGCAACACGCCGTCTCGGACGGCATGGGCCGCCTTGATCAGGCCGACGACCCCTGCCGCGGCCTCGAGATGGCCGATGTTGCCCTTGACCGATCCCAGCGCGCAGCGAGCAGGGCCAGACACCCCCTCGAAGGCCTGGTGGAGGGCCGCGACCTCGATCGGATCACCGAGCGCGGTACCGGTGCCGTGGGCCTCGACGTAGCCGATCGACTCGGGCCCCACCCCGGCGGTGGCGAACGCCGCTCGAATCACCCGCGCCTGGCCACGGATGCTCGGCGCCGAAAAACCGATCTTGTCCGCGCCGTCATTGCCGATCGCGCTGCCCTTGATCACGCACACCGTGCGGTCACGCCGAGCCAACGCCTCATCGAGGCGCTCGAGCGCGACCAAGCCGCCCCCGCTGGCGAACACGACCCCCCCGGCTTTCGCATCGAAGGGCCGGCAGTGTCCGTCGCGGGAGGAGTATCCCCCCTCCTCCCATAGGTAGCCGAGCCGGTTGGGAACCTGTAGTGCGACGCCACCCGCGAGCGCCACGTCACACTCCGCGAGCAAGAGGCTCTGGCACGCTAGATGTACTGCGACCAGCGAAGTGGAACAGGCGGTCTGAACCGTGAAGCTGGGCCCAGTCAGGCCCAGCTTGTAGGAGACGCGTGTGGCCAAATAGTCTCGATCGTTGGCGAGCATCGACTCGAGGTACGGCGCCGTGCCCATGCGCGCGGGATCGCGGATCCGCGACGGGTATCCCGGCGCACTCGCCCCCACGAACACACCGATGTTCGGCGTGCGCCAGGGATCGATCCCTGCATCCTCGAGGGCTTCCCACGCCAGCTCGAGCAACAATCGGTGTTGAGGCTCGATCCGTGCGGCCTCGCGTGGGCTCATGTCGAAGAAGCCGGCATCGAAGCCCTCGATGTCATCCAGCGGACCACCCCGGAGCCGATAGCGTTCGTGCTCGACCACATGCTCGGGAACCCCCTGCTCGATCGCGGTCTGCGGGTCCAAGTCGACCACTCGCTCGACTTTTCGACAAACGGTGTCCCAGAACGAACTTACCGTCGGCATCCCCGAGAGCCGACAAGACATGCCGACAATTGCGATCTCGGTGGATGCATCACCCGCATCGAAATCACCGTCCATCGTTTCGCTCCTTGCGTCTTCTGATCATGCGACGACGATGCTCGGCACGCGATTCCAGGGTTGCCTCCGCCTCGGGCTCACCATGACTGAGCAGGTGTCGCGCCAATGCCGTAACCGTGGGATGGCCAAAGACGTCGGTGACGTGCAGTGCGTAGCCAACCCGCACCAGCCCGTTGGTCAGCTCTACTACGTGGATCGAAGCCACCCCGAACTCCTGGAACGGTACGTCCAAGGGGATCTCCGCTCGATCGAGGATTGTCCGCAAGAGAGTGACGATGTCTGCCTCGACGGTGGACCTGCGGCCGGTCGCCCCCCGGACCTCGGTCGTGACATCCATGCGGTGCCCGAACGCGGTCTCGATCGCCGACCGATCGGGCTTGCCGTTGCGTGTCAGCGGCAGCGCATCCACGATGAGATACTCCGATGGCCTCATGAACGGCGGCAGTCGGCGCCTCACGAGTGCCCGAAGGGCCTCCACGCCGAGGTGCCCGGCCGCCCTCGCCTCGGGTCGCGCGGGCGCGGGAGCATCGCTCGTGTGACCGTCGATGGGTCGCGGCGCACCTCCGACCATACAGTGGACGAACTCATGATGGGCTTCGAACCACGGCACCGATGACCAGTCGTCGCGCGCGAGCCCCCCGATTGGGCACAGTCCTATCCCCACCTCCTTCGCGACGCACATCGCGAGCTGACCGACGTAGCCGCTCTCCACCAAGCACAAGTCTCGCCACCACGTCCCGTACCGAGGCTCGATGGCGCTTCGATCGGCAACGATGAAGATGGAGAAGGCCGCGCTGGCAGCGAGGTCGCGGTTCCACTCCACGTGGGCCGACGACGGGACGACGGGCTCGGCCTCGAGCTTGATCAGCGCTCGCTCGACAGGATCGAGCACGTACGAGCCTCCGGACAGCCCCTGTACTCGGGAGTCGGCGACGTCGACGAACAGACGCAACGGATAGCACCCCCCCGCGGAGGGGTGACGGCGCCTCGCGACGTCGGGCCGATCGGAATCACTCAGCGCGTACAGCAGCGTCGCGAACGCTTCGAACGGGACCGGCTGTGGCGCGAAGGCACGCACACTGCGGCGGCCGGCTCCAGCGAGGATCGGTACCGAGGCCCGCAGGGCAACGCTCGTGCGCAGGTCGCCATCGCTCGCGACCCCCTGCTCCGCCGCGGTCGTGACCGCGACGGCCAGCCGCGCGAGTTCGGTTCCCTTGTCCAAGACCACCGCGATCGCTCGCTCGACCTTGGGGTGCTGCTCGACGACGTGCTCGATCTCCCCCAGCTCGATCCGTCGGCCTCGGATCTTGACCTGGCCGTCCACCCGACCTCTGAACTCGATGAGCCCTTCTCGAATGCGCCCTCGATCTCCCGAGCGATAGAGCCGCTCGCCCAGGCTGGGGTGCTGCACGAAGCATCCCTCGATGGCCTCGGGATCCCCGACGTACCCGAGCATCAGCCCCGTCCCCCCGATGTACAGCTCGCCGGTAACCCAGTCAGGACACTCGCGCAGCTCATCATCCAAGACGTAGTACCGAGCGTTGGCCATGGGGCGCCCGTACGGGATGCTCGACCAACCATCTGGTAGCGCGTCGACCGGATAGCAGATGTCCCAGACGGTGGTTTCCGTAGGACCGCCCAGCGCGATGAACCGAGCCTCGGGCGCCACCTTGGACAAGCGGGCCGGCATCGTCCGCGGGACCCAGTCGCCGCTGAGCAAGGCGAGGCGGAGACTCGGCAGGGAGCTCGCGGCGCACGACGCCGTCTCCAGCAACATGCCGACAAATGCGGGGACCGAGTTCCAGACTGTCACCTCGTGGCGTCGGATCTGATCGATCCATCGATCGGGGCGCATGCGATCGGCCGACTCGCACAAGACGACCGTTCCGCCCACGACACTCAGCATGCCGAAGATGTCGAAGATCGACAGATCGTGTTCGAGCGCAGTAATGGCGAACACCCGGTCGCTCGGCGTCAGACCGAAGCGCTCGGCAACATCCACCATGCGATTGACGACGCTGTGGTGGCTGATCGGCACGCCCTTCGGCGTTCCAGTCGACCCCGACGTGAACAGCACGTACGCGGGCGCACCGGCGTCATCGAGACTGGGGAGCGGGGGTCGCGTGCTCCTGGGCAGCGAGTCCAGCTCCAGCGTCAACGGATGCACCTCGGGAGGCAAGCTCGGCAAGGGGGTCGACGAGCACACCAGGACGACACGGCAATCGGTACGACGAAGCAGCTCGGGCGTGCGTGGATCGTGGGGAGAAACGGGCACGTAGGCGCACCCCGCCATCAGGCAGCCGAAGACCGCGGCGAGCTGCGCTCGACCTGATGGCAGCGCCAGGCCGACGAAGCTCCCCGGCGGGAGTCCGTGCGACACGAGCCGAGCGGCGACGGCCGAGCTCGCCTCGCTGACCTCGGCGTAGCTCATGGTGCCTCGCGCATCGATCACCGCGGGATGCCCAGGATTCTCGGCGACGCGCTGGGCGAACAGCGCCTCGAGCCGGCGCGGGGAGTACGATGTCGCCGTGTCGTTGAGCTGGATACGGAGCCTCCTTTGCTCGTCGGGAAGCTCGGGAAGGCCGGTCCGGGTCCACGCCCCGTCATCACGCGCAAGCGCGAGAACGAGGCTGCGGAGGGTGTCGAACATCGAATCGACGAGTCCCGGCGCGAAGTCGTCGGAGATCG